>NZ_JVDT01000072.1 GCF_001076885.1 Bacillus sp. 522_BSPC | reverse complement strand
GAGTGTATCCTGAGTACGGCGGGACACGAGAAATCCCGTCGGAAGCAGGGAGGACCATCTCCCAAGGCTAAATACTCCCTAGTGACCGATAGTGAACCAGTACCGTGAGGGAAAGGTGAAAAGCACCCCGGAAGGGGAGTGAAATAGATCCTGAAACCGTGTGCCTACAAGTAGTTAGAGCCCATTTATGGGTGATAGCGTGCCTTTTGTAGAATGAACCGGCGAGTTACGATTACATGCGAGGTTAAGTTGATAAGACGGAGCCGCAGCGAAAGCGAGTCTGAATAGGGCGAAATAGTATGTGGTTGTAGACCCGAAACCAGGTGATCTACCCATGTCCAGGGTGAAGTCCAGGTAACACTGGATGGAGGCCCGAACCCACGCACGTTGAAAAGTGCGGGGATGAGGTGTGGGTAGCGGAGAAATTCCAATCGAACTTGGAGATAGCTGGTTCTCTCCGAAATAGCTTTAGGGCTAGCCTCAAGATTTAGAGTATTGGAGGTAGAGCACTGTTTGGACTAGGGGCCCCCATCGGGTTACCGAATTCAGACAAACTCCGAATGCCAAATACTTATTCTTGGGAGTCAGACTACGAGTGATAAGATCCGTGGTCAAGAGGGAAACAGCCCAGACCACCAGCTAAGGTCCCAAAGTATACGTTAAGTGGAAAAGGATGTGGAGTTGCTTAGACAACCAGGATGTTGGCTTAGAAGCAGCCACCATTTAAAGAGTGCGTAATAGCTCACTGGTCGAGTGACTCTGCGCCGAAAATGTACCGGGGCTAAACGTATCACCGAAGCTGTGGATTGACATCTAATGATGTCAGTGGTAGGAGAGCGTTCTAAGGGCGTTGAAGCTAGACCGTAAGGACTGGTGGAGCGCTTAGAAGTGAGAATGCCGGTATGAGTAGCGAAAGATGAGTGAGAATCTCATCCACCGAATGCCTAAGGTTTCCTGAGGAAGGCTCGTCCGCTCAGGGTTAGTCGGGACCTAAGCCGAGGCTGAAAAGCGTAGGCGATGGACAACAGGTTGATATTCCTGTACCACCTTT
>NZ_JVDT01000071.1 GCF_001076885.1 Bacillus sp. 522_BSPC | reverse complement strand
ATGGTGCCCGTACCGCAAACCGACACAGGTAGGCGAGGAGAGAATCCTAAGGTGAGCGAGAGAACTCTCGTTAAGGAACTCGGCAAAATGACCCCGTAACTTCGGGAGAAGGGGTGCTCTTGCGGGTGCAAGCCTGCGAGAGCCGCAGTGAATAGGCCCAGGCGACTGTTTAGCAAAAACACAGGTCTCTGCGAAGCCGCAAGGCGAAGTATAGGGGCTGACACCTGCCCGGTGCTGGAAGGTTAAGAGGAGGGGTTAGCGTTCGCGCGAAGCTCTGAATTGAAGCCCCAGTAAACGGCGGCCGTAACTATAACGGTCCTAAGGTAGCGAAATTCCTTGTCGGGTAAGTTCCGACCCGCACGAAAGGTGTAACGATCTGGGCACTGTCTCAACGAGAGACTCGGTGAAATTATAGTACCTGTGAAGATGCAGGTTACCCGCGACAGGACGGAAAGACCCCGTGGAGCTTTACTGCAGCCTGATATTGAATTTTGGTACAGCTTGTACAGGATAGGTAGGAGCCTTGGAAGCCGGAGCGCTAGCTTCGGTGGAGGCATTGGTGGGATACTACCCTGGCTGTATTGACATTCTAACCCGCACCCCTTATCGGGGTGGGAGACAGTGTCAGGTGGGCAGTTTGACTGGGGCGGTCGCCTCCTAAAAAGTAACGGAGGCGCCCAAAGGTTCCCTCAGAATGGTTGGAAATCATTCGTAGAGTGTAAAGGCACAAGGGAGCTTGACTGCGAGACCTACAAGTCGAGCAGGGACGAAAGTCGGGCTTAGTGATCCGGTGGTTCCGCATGGAAGGGCCATCGCTCAACGGATAAAAGCTACCCCGGGGATAACAGGCTTATCTCCCCCAAGAGTCCACATCGACGGGGAGGTTTGGCACCTCGATGTCGGCTCATCGCATCCTGGGGCTGTAGTCGGTCCCAAGGGTTGGGCTGTTCGCCCATTAAAGCGGTACGCGAGCTGGGTTCAGAACGTCGTGAGACAGTTCGGTCCCTATCCGTCGTGGGCGTAGGAAATTTGAGAGGAGCTGTCCTTAGTACGAGAGGACCGGGATGGACGCACCGCTGGTGTACCAGTTGTCTTGCCAAAGGCATCGCTGGGTAGCTATGTGCGGAAGGGATAAGTGCTGAAAGCATCTAAGCATGAAGCCCCCCTCAAGATGAGATTTCCCATAGCGTAAGCTAGTAAGATCCCTGAAAGATGATCAGGTTGATAGGTCAGAGGTGGAAGCGTGGCGACATGTGGAGCTGACTGATACTAATAGATCGAGGACTTAACTAAAA
>NZ_JVDT01000005.1 GCF_001076885.1 Bacillus sp. 522_BSPC | reverse complement strand
GGTTACAATCAATCATCAATAGCTATCAGTTTTTCAGTGCCCTCGTAGCTGAGGAGGCTCGCCACTCGCCCCGTGGAAAGCGAAGTGTATTCAGGCTGCGGTTCATAGCAACAAACATTACGAAAACAGCCAAACAAATACAAACACAAAAGCCAATCGAAACTTAATTAATTTTCAAGGAGGAAGTAAGGTGAAAGAGATAAAATCAGCTGCGGTTATTGGTTCTGGAGTAATGGGTGCAGCGATTGCGGCACAGTTTCTTAATGCAGGCATTTCTACCGTTCTTCTGGATATTGTGCCAAATCAGTTAACAGAAGAAGAGAAACAGAAAGGATTAACGAAAAAGGATAAGATGGTAAGAAATAGATATGGACTGCTTGCCATCGAAAAAATGAAAACAGATTCTCCTAGTCCACTCACCTCTTTTCATAATTTATCGCTTTTAACAATAGGGAATCTAGAGGATGATTTATCACTTCTGAAGGAAGTAGATTGGATAGTTGAAGCGATAATTGAAGATGTTCAAATAAAAAAGGAATTATTTAAAAAGGTAGATCAATATAGAAAAAAAGAATCAATTGTTAGCAGTAATACTTCTGGTATCTCCATAAATAAAATGAAAGAGACTCTTTCTGCAGATTTCCAAGCACACTTTTTAGGGACTCACTTTTTTAATCCGCCTCGCTATATTAAATTGATGGAAATAATTCCTACAGAAGAAACTGACCCCGTAGTGGTGAAAATCATAAGTGATTTTGCTGAAGAGACATTAGGAAAAGTGGTAGTAAAAGCCAGTGATACTCCTAATTTCATTGCGAATCGAATTGGTTCATATGCTTTTTTAAACATTGTGAAAGAAATGATGAAGGCTGATTTAACAATCGATGAAGTGGATCAATTAACTGGTCCGCTAATTGGCCGCCCGAAAAGTGCCACCTTTCAAACCTTAGATATGGTTGGCTTAGATACTTTTTATCAGGTCATTCAAAATATGCAAGGAAAAATGCAAATGGCAGAAGAAATAGAGATGTACCAAATCCCAGCTTTGCTAGAAGCAATGCTTAAGAAGAAGATGCTTGGTAGAAAAGTTGGAAAAGGGTTTTATAGTAAAACAGAAAAAGGATTAAAAGTTTTAGATTATCATACATTCACATACAAGGATTTAACAGCAACGAAAGAAAATGTGGTTAAAAAGCCTCTTTCATCGTTTTTACAGGAAAAAAATAAAAAAGCATTTTTTTTATGGAATGGAATTGCCCCATTTTTGCTTTACTCTGCAAAAATGGCTGGTGAGATAACAGATTCCATTTATGAGTTAGATCAGGCTGTTCAATCTGGTTTTAACTGGAAAAATGGTCCGTTTCGTTTATGGGATAAATTGTCTCTAAAAAACACGATCGAGCGAATGGAAGAAGAATTAATGGATATTCCTTTATGGATCAAAGAAATGATTGATCATGGATTTGACCAATTTTATAAAGAAATTAATGGGGTGGAGCATTATTATCATAAAGGACAATATTTGCCCATTCCAAAAAGTATGGATCAAATAAGCATTCGAGAAAGTAAAAAGCAAAGAGATCCCCTTCTTTCTAATGATGGAGCAAGTCTAATAGAGATAGGGGATGGTGTCTTATTGCTTGAATTACACAGTAGAAATATGAGTATTGGTGTCGATATTCTGACGATGATTGAGAAATCGATAGCATTGATAGAGGCGCAGGAATTTAAAGGGTTGATTATTGGTAGTGAAAAAAAGAGTTTTAGCCTCGGTGCAAATTTAGCATTGATGCTTCTAGAAGCACAAAACGAAGATACTGTTGAAATAGAGCTAGCCGTCCGCCGTTTTCAGCAAGCAATGAAGCGCATAAAATATTGCAAAAAGCCAGTTGTAGCGGCTCCTTATCAAAAAACATTAGGGGGAGGAGCGGAAATTTGTCTAGCGGCAAGCAAGGTGCAAGCTTCCTTAGAAACGTATATTGGTCTTGTGGAAACAGGGGTTGGGCTTATTCCAGGTGGTGGAGGAACAACCGAATTGTATTGTAATAAATGGAGAAAAAAGCCAAGTTCTTCAACGGAGGATTTACTAAAGCTTACAGGAGAGGTATTTCAGACGATTTTAACAGCTAAGGTTGCTACTTCTGCCGCCCATGCAAAGGAAATAGGCTTTTTTACGGAGATGGATGGGATAACCAATAATGAACGATTTATATTAAGAGATGCCAAAAAAGCAGTCCTACAATTAGCCAATGAAAATTATCTCCCTCCAAAAAAAGAAAAAATTGTTGTGTCAGGTAGAAATGGCTATCAATTCTTAATGAAGGAAATAGTAAAGCTACAAAAAATCGGGTTTATATCGGAGTATGATGCCTTCATTGCAAGCAATCTTGCAACAGTTCTTACAGGCGGCGATGTAGATTGTGGAGCATTGGTAGAGGAGGATTATCTATTAGACCTAGAAAGAGAAGCTTTTATTCGTTTGATTAGAAAACAAGAGACACAGCAAAGAATGCTGCATTTATTACAAACAGGGAAGCCATTGACAGCGAAATAAAGATGAAAAACCTTGAAAGGAAGGAAAGGATTACTATGCAAAAGGGTGGAAGTTTTTTAACAGAACCAATCACCATAGACGCTATCTTTACACCAGAGGATTTTACAGAAGAGCATCAAATGATTGCAGAAATGACAAGTGAATTTGTGCAAAAAAAGGTGTTGCCACATTTAGCTGAAATGGAAAATCATCAATTTACAATTACGAAACAATTGATGGAAGAAGCAGGAGAGTTAGGACTCTTAAGCTCAGATATTCCTGAAGCATATGGCGGTTTGGGATTGGATAAAATTAGTACAGCAGTTATTTCGGAAATGATGTCTGTGGCAGGGGGGTTCTCTGTTACGCACGGTGCCCATATAGGAATTGGCTCATTGCCGATTGTCTTATTTGGAAATAAAGCGCAGAAGGAAAAGTATTTACCAGCATTAGCTAGCGGTAAAAAAATAGCATCTTACGCATTAACAGAACCTACGGCCGGATCAGATGCGCTTAGTGTAAAAACAAAGGCTGTTTTAAATGAGGCAGGCACACATTATCGTTTAACAGGCGAAAAGCAATGGATTACGAATTCTGGAATTGCAGATATATTTATTGTATATGCAAAAGTCGATCAAGAGTATTTTACTGCCTTTATCGTTGAAAAAGAATTTTCTGGTGTGTCAGTGGGAAAAGAAGAAAAAAAATTAGGAATCAAGAGCTCATCAACTTGCGCAGTCCGTTTTGATCAGGTAGAAATACCCATTGAAAATGTATTGGGAGAGGTAGGAAAAGGCCATTTAATTGCATTAAATATCTTAAACATTGGGCGCTATAAACTAGGCCTTGGAGCTATTGGCGCTAGCAAGGAAGCCCTTAAAAAGACGATTGCCTATACAAAACAACGAATACAATTTTCCACCCCAATAGCTCATTTTCCTCTAACACTTGAAAAGTATGCGACGATGGCTTCTTATATTTATGCCGCAGAAAGCACTGTTTATCGAACAGCTGGAATGCTTTCAGAAGCAATGGATGAACTATCGGACGATGTAGAAATGAAAGTAATGGCAAAAATTATTAATGAATACGTAATTGAGTGTAGTTTAAATAAGATTTTTGCATCAGAAGTATTAGATATGGTTGTAGATGAATGTGTTCAACTTCATGGTGGTAATGGTTTTATGGAAGACTATGATATTGTTAGAATGTACCGCGATTCAAGAATCAATCGTATCTTTGAAGGAACAAATGAAATAAACAGGTTAATGATACCTCCTACCTTGGCGAAAAAGTGCCTAAAAGGTGAGCTTCCCATTTTGTCCCTAGCAGCGATGACAGAAAAAGAGATGCTTTCCTATCTTCCGGATGAACCAGATGGAAAACCGTTATCACAAGAAAAGATGCTCCTCTCCAATGCAAGAAAAATTACCTATCTCTTATTTGGAATGATGCTGAGACAATATAAGCAACAATTGGAAGAACAGCAAGAGATTATGGTGAATCTAACAAATTTAATCAATGCTGTCTTTGCGATGGATTCTTGTATTATAAGAACGGAAAAGGCGATGATAAAGGGCAAGAACGATGAAATGCAAAAATTATTATATACGGAAATATATTGCCAAGAAGCCTTCCAACAAGTGATTTTAGAGGCAACAGATACTTTAGCATATATGCTTAGCGGCGATGAATTAAGATTATCCCTTTCCGTATTGAAGAAATATACTAGATTTACGCCAAAGCCGATTATTAGAAGTAAGAGAGAGGCTGCTAAATGTATATTAAAAGCCGGTGGATATCAGGTATAATTTTATTGATAAGAATGATTCAAGGTTCTTCAGACAGTTTGGGTTACTATCATGAAGAACCTTTCTCTTGTATCAACCCAATAACTTTATGGTTATCTTCCTTTTCAAAAGAGAAGAAGTTCCATTTTGCATAACGCAAAAATGAATGGAGAAATCTAGTTAGGAGATAAGTTCCGTAGAGGTCTTCTTTATTGAAGTTTCACTTTATATAAAATTGTGATAATATTTAGTTGGATGTTATAAAATACATAGATTATGGGTGATGGAATGAAAGTTACTTTTTATTGGTATCCAAAATGCTCAACTTGTCGTAAGGCAAAAAAGTGGCTGGATGAAAATCATGTGTCATATGAAGAAGTACATATTGTCGATAATCCTCCTTCCCGCGAATTATTAGAGGATTTGTATAAAAAAAGTGGTCTAGAATTAAAGAAATTCTTCAATACGTCTGGACAGAAATACAGAGATCTAGGATTAAAGGATAAAATGAAAGAATCATCAGAGGACGAACTGCTTGATTTACTTGCTTCTGATGGCATGTTAATAAAAAGACCTTTAACGACAGATGGAAATAAAGTTACATTAGGCTTTAAAGAAGAAATGTTTAAAGAAAGTTGGGCATAACATTACCTGCTTTTTTTAATAGGTGGCTCTAAGATAAAGGGCAAATATGATTTTACGGAGGGGTTAATAATGACGGTACCAAAGGATTTAAGATATTCAAAAGAACATGAATGGGTAAAAGTTGAAGGAGATAATGCTCGTATAGGAATTACACATTTTGCACAATCTGAATTAGGCGATATCGTATTTGTTGAACTACCGGAAGTAGGCGATGAAGTAACTGCGAATGAGCCTTTTGGAAGTGTAGAATCTGTAAAGACAGTTTCGGAATTATATGCTCCAATCAGCGGTAAAGTAGTAGAAGTAAATGAGGATCTTAGTGATAATCCAGAGTATGTTAACGAATCTCCTTATGAAAATGCTTGGATGGTAATTATTGAACCAAGTGATAAAGCAGACATTGAAACACTAATGACTGCAGAGCAATATGAGGACATGACGAATGAAGGATAATTCTTAGTAATGATGACATCGGTAAATTGCCGATGTCTTTTCTTCAATTGAGTGCTTAATTAGATAAATATTAAGTTGAAAATTGTTTCATTAACCTACTTCTTTCTCTTTAAGTTTGAATATGTTAAAGTATATCAAATAACTCCTTTAGGTGATCAAAATGAAAAAAGTAATCATTGTGGAAGGTAAATCGGATAAACGAAAAGTAGAAAAAATTGTACGTGAACCGGTGGATATTATTTGCACAAATGGAACAATTGGCGTTTCGAAGCTGGATGAATTATTAGAAGAATTAATGGATAAAGATGTGTATATTCTAGTGGATGCAGACAAATCTGGAGATAAGATAAGAAAGCAGTTTAAAAGAGAGCTTCCAGAAGCAGAATTTCTTTATATTGATCGGAAGTACAAAGAAGTTGCTACCTCTCCTGAACATCATTTAGCAACACTATTATTACAGGCAAACATTGAGATTAATGCAAAATATTTAGATGCAAGGATGAATGGATTATGATAGATTGGAAGATCGACCAATGGGAGAAACAAATCAAGGATGCTCCTCTTGTATGTCTTTATTTGTATACTCCCCTTTGCGGAACATGTATGGTTGCTTCTAAAATGCTAACAATATTACATACAATGAAGCCAGATTTACATTTAGGAAAAATGGATTTGAATTATGCACCAGAATTAGCGGTAGAGTACGAAGTCGAAAGTGTACCATGTTTAGTTATTGTAGAAGAGGGATTGCTAAAGGAAAAATTGTATAGATTCGAATCGGTTCCTCATTTAGTAGAGGTTATCAATAAATATACGAAGTAGAAAGACTCTTTTTCAGACAGAAAGGGTCTTTCTTTTATGGTTTGGTGGATAAACGAAGTGGCACCATCCATAAAAGCCAGTTTACTAAAAAAAGGTAACAGTAACAAATCACTTATTCTAAAAAGACTCTATCTATCCCAAAGCAAAGCTTACCAATACGGATTTTAATTCTAGGATTAAAAAAAGATTGTTCTTATAAAGCAGGTTTTTTCTATTATTGCAAGAATAAGTAATAATATAAGATTGTTCGGCAGAAAGTAGGAGATGCTTTTGCAGGAGTGGATGACAAGTTTTGTAGATAAGTTGAACCGTAAAGAGTCTTTAAAACCATTATTACGAAACACTTCTTTTTCATTAGCAATATCATGTCAAAAGGTTGCCTATTTAATGGAGGTAAGGAACAATCATTTTTCATGGAGAAGGATGAAAGAGGAGAATCCAGATGTATGGTTAATGGGGGAAAGAGAAAGTATTCACTCCATTGCAAGTGGAGAGATTCTTCTGAGAGAAGCAAAAAAGAACGGATTGATTCAATTAGATGGATCTTTAAGAAAAATCCTTTTATTAGAATCTCTGCTTTTCTTATGCAATTCACCGCCTGAAAAACGAATCGGTTAAGTAGGGGGATCCTAAAAGAATAGTTCTTTCCTTTTTCCTGAAATCCCCCTTTTCTTCCAGAAAGGGACTGAGATTTCAGGTTATTTTTTGATTCTTTCTTTCTCGTTTTCTCTCTTATATCCCCCTTTTTTTATCGAATTAATTATGTTAGAAAATCTAACAGTATTTAATGGAAAATTCAGAAAAAATATTATATTAAAAAATGTGTTGACACGAATATCAGTAAGTGGTAAATTACATCTATCATATTAGCGAATTATAAATTTCATATCGATAATGAAACTCTTATCAAGAGAGGTGGAGGGATGTGCCCTATGAAACCCGGCAACCGTCAGTATACTGAAACGGTGCCAATTCACACAAAGCGTTTAGCTTTGATAGATGAGAGAAAGGGATATTATTAATAATAGAAACCTTTCTGCTCATCTTGCAGAAAGGTTTTTTTATTATGTGGAATGATATGATGTACTTTGTTAAAAACTATTTTAAAATAGTTATCGATAAAGTGGAATTTTAGATAGAAGTAGGTGAACAATATGATTAATGTTAACGCAGTTAAAAAAATATATACCTCTAGAAGCGGGAAGGTCACTGCAGTCGATCACGTAGACTTAACCATTCATTCAGGAGAGATATTTGGAATAATCGGATATAGTGGTGCAGGAAAAAGTACATTAATCAGAATGCTGAACGGATTGGAGATTCCTACTGAAGGAAGTGTTTCGGTTGCAGGACATGAGGTTTCTAAAATTAAAGGAAGCAAGCTTCGTAAGGCGAGACAAGAAATCAGTATGATATTTCAACATTTCAATCTGCTGTGGTCAAGAACGGTAAAAGAAAACATCGCTTTTCCTTTAGAAATAGCAGGCGTAAAAAAATCAGCAAGAGAAAAGAAAGTGCTTGAGTTAATCAAGCTAGTAGGATTGGAAGGAAGAGAAGATGCATATCCTTCACAATTGAGTGGTGGTCAAAAACAGCGTGTTGGCATCGCAAGAGCACTTGCGAGTGATCCAAAAGTTCTTCTTTGTGATGAAGCCACCTCAGCATTGGATCCGCAAACGACGGATGCCATCTTAGATTTGTTAGTGGATATTAATAAGCGTCTTGGTCTTACAATTGTTCTTATTACACACGAAATGCATGTTATTCGGAAGATATGCCACCGAGTTGCTGTAATGGAAGAGGGGAGTGTAGTAGAAACGGGACCTGTTATTGATGTTTTTAAAAAGCCCCAGAAAGAAATCACCAAACGTTTTGTTCAACAAGTCATTGAGCCAGAAGAAGCGAAGGACACAATTGATCATTTAATAGCGCAATACAAAACTGGAAGCTTGGTAATGCTAGGATTTGTTGGTGAAAGTGCAGAACAGCCTGTTATCACAAATCTAATTCGATCTTTTTCTGTTTCGGTGAATATCATTCAAGGGAAAATTTCTCCGACGCAAAATGGATCGTATGGAACTTTGTATATTCATATGGATGGAGAGAAAGAAGAAATAGAGAAAGCTATTCAATACCTTCATTCTCAAGAAATTAGTGTGGAGGTGATCGAAGGATGACCGAAAGTTTACTGCCAAATGTAGATTGGGAAATAATGTGGAAAGCCACAGTAGAAACCCTTTTTATGACTGGATTCTCGATTATTTTTACCTTTATACTCGGAATTATTCTAGGGATTACTTTATTCTTAACTGGTAAAGGGAATATGTGGAATAATGCTTTTGTTAACAAAGTGATTAGTGCAATTGTTAATATTTTTCGTTCCATCCCTTTCATTATTTTATTGGTTTTATTAATACCATTAACAACTTTCTTAATCGGTACGATGATTGGACCGAAAGCAGCTTTACCATCTTTGATAATTGGAGCTGCTCCGTTTTATGCAAGACTTGTAGAAATCGGCCTTCGTGAAGTAGATAAAGGAGTCATCGAAGCTGCAAAGTCAATGGGAGCAAAACCAACTACGATTATCTTTAAAGTTCTTTTGCCAGAATCTATGCCAGCACTTGTTTCAGGAATTACGGTAACTACGATTGCGCTAGTTGGATCTACTGCAATGGCAGGGATTATTGGTGCAGGGGGACTTGGGAATTTAGCTTACTTACAAGGGTTCCAAAGAGGTAATGGTGATGTAACACTCGTGTCAACCATTATTGTATTAATTATTGTATTTATCATCCAATTTATTGGAGATTATATAACAAAAAAATTAGATAAAAGATAAGGAGAATAAAAATGAAAAAATTATGGACATTATTAATTGCTTTGACATTTATACTTGTACTTTCTGCATGTGGATCGTCTGAAGATAAAAATGAGAGTGGTGCTTCTAACGAAGAAAAAGAAACAACTAAATTAGTGGTAGGTGCTTCTAATGTACCGCACGCTGAAATTTTAGAGGAAGCTAAGCCGATTCTTAAAGAAAAAGGAATTGATTTGGAAATTGTTACTTTCCAAGATTATGTATTGCCAAACAAAGCATTAGAATCAAAAGAATTAGATGCTAACTATTTTCAACATATCCCTTATTTGGATCAACAAATTAAAGATAATGGATATGACTTTGTAAATGCAGGTGCTATTCACATTGAGCCAATGGCAGTTTTCTCAAAAAAATATAAAAGCTTAGATGAGCTTCCAGATGGAGCGACAATCATTCTAAGTAATTCAGTTGCTGAACATGGCCGCGTGCTTTCTCTTTTAGAAAAAGGTGGATTAATTAAACTAAAAGATGGAATTGATAAAGTGAATGCAACAATCGAAGATATTGTAGAAAATCCAAAAAATATTCAATTAAAAGCAGATTATGAGCCATCATTACTTCCTCAAATCTTCAATAACAATGAAGGGGATGCAGTTGTTATCAATGCAAACTATGCATTAGATGTAGGTTTAAACCCAGTGGAAGATTCAATTGAAATTGAAGGAAGTGAATCTCCATATGCGAATATCATTACCGTTCGTAAAGGAGATGAAAGCAAAGAAGCTATTAAGACATTGGTAGAAGTACTTCATTCAAAAGAAATTCAAGATTTCATCAATACAGAATATAAAGGTGCAGTTGTACCAGTTAGTGAATAAGATTTAAAGAAGATGTTCCTATAAAAGACCAAAACATAAAGCAAATATCCAATTGAGAATGAAGTCGCTTCTATCAATAATGGATATAGCTTGTGTATCGGTCTTTATAGGGACATTTTTTTATGATGTTTCAAAATAAAGTTGTTTTCCAATGAAGATTTTCTCATTTTAAAGGGAGGATTCCATTTCCAATAAGTACTAGGGCTAAATTCAATACGTGTATAAATACTAAAACGATGCACTATATTAGTGCAGAATTTGACAGCTAGTAATAAATAGTATAGTTTAAAGTACTTATCATTTATACGAAAGTAATGTTATGTAATATAATAAGGAAAGAAATCGTTTCCAAAATAACGAATAAATAGATATTGATAAGTGGATGAAGTGTATTTATTTTGTTTTTATGATAATTTTCCTTATAGAACTGGAAGCAATAGGTTGCTATCAGTTTTTATTTGTTATAAGATTAGAATGATAATAAATTGATAATGAAGTTTCGACAATTTTGTGAACAAAACTTCTTTTACTATGGAGGTATTATAATATGAGTCAACCTAAATTAGTCATTAATGATTTACATGTTTCAATCGAAGAAAAAGAAATTATTAAAGGTCTTAACTTAGAAATCAAAGGTGGAGAAATTCACGCAATCATGGGACCAAACGGAACTGGTAAATCTACTTTATCTTCTGCAATCATGGGTCACCCGAAATATGAAGTAACTAGCGGTGAAGTAAGCCTTGATGACGAAGATGTATTGGAAATGGAAGTAGATGAGCGCGCGCGTGCAGGTCTATTTTTAGCGATGCAATATCCGAGCGAAATAAGTGGTGTAACAAATGCTGACTTCTTACGTTCTGCTTTAAACAGCCGCTTAGGCGAAGGAAATGAGATTTCATTAATGAAGTTTATCCGCAAAATGGATGAAAACATGGACTATCTAGAAATGGATCCAGATATGGCACAGCGTTATTTAAATGAAGGTTTCTCTGGTGGAGAGAAGAAACGTAATGAAATTCTTCAATTAATGATGTTAAACCCTAAAATTGCAATTTTAGATGAAATTGATTCTGGCTTAGACATTGATGCACTAAAAGTTGTTTCAAAAGGAATCAACAAAATGCGTGAAGAGCGTAAAGAAGATTTTGGTTGCTTAATCATTACTCACTACCAACGGTTATTAAATTATATCACTCCTGATTACGTTCACGTAATGATGCAAGGTCGTGTTGTTAAATCTGGCGGTCCTGAGCTTGCACAACGCCTAGAAGCAGAAGGATATGATTGGATTAAAAAAGAGCTAGGTATTGAAGACGAAACTGTTGAACAAGAAGCGTAATTGTTAGGAGGATTGACCAATGACAACGGATATTAAATTACCATTTGACCAAGAATATCTTTCCTCTTTTTCGAAAGATATGAACGAACCTTCTTGGCTAACGGAGCTGCGTGTTAATGCATTAGAACAAGCAGATTCTCTTCCAATGCCAAGACCGGATAAAACAAATATTAAAAACTGGAACTTTACACAATTTGAAAAACACATTGTAAGCAGTGAAGATTTTTCTGATGTAAATGACTTGCCAGAACAAGTAAAAGCACTTATCGATTTAGAAAAGAATAAAACACTTTATATTCAAAGAAATAACCGTCCAACTTTCTTAGCTGTTTCGAATGAATTAAAAGAAAGTGGCGTAATTTTTACTGATATTTTCACAGCAGCCAGAGAGTATAGTGACTTATTGCAAAAATACTTTATGAAAGATGCTGTTAAAGTTGATGAACATAAATTAACGGCTTTACATGCGGCTCTTTTAAATGGTGGAGTATTCTTGTATGTTCCTAAAAATGTAGTAGTGGAAGAACCAATTCAATCTATTTTCTTACATGATGACAAAGAAGCAAACCTTTTTAACCATGTTATTGTTGTAGCAGAAGATAATAGTTCTGTTGTTTATGTAGAAAACTATGTTTCTACCGTTGATCCTGAAGAAGCAGTGTTCAATATTGTTACAGAAGTAATTGCTAACGCAAATGCAAAAGTTCAATATGGGGCAGTTGATAATTTAGCGCATGGTGTTACTACGTATGTAAATCGCCGAGGTGTTGCAGGTCGTGATGCTAAAATTGAATGGGCATTAGGCTTCATGAATGATGGTAATACAATTTCTGATAATACCACATACCTAATGGGCGATGGCTCATATGGTGACACAAAATCAGTAGTAGTTGGTCGCGGAGATCAAAAGCAAAACTTTACAACAAAAGTAGTTCATTATGGTAAGAGCTCAGAAGGCTATATCTTAAAGCATGGTGTAATGAAAGATAAAGCTTCTTCTATCTTCAATGGTATTGGAAAAATCGAGCATGGTGCTACGAAAGCAAATGCAGAGCAAGAGTCTCGTGTTCTGATGTTAAGTGAAAAAGCTAGAGGCGATGCAAACCCAATTCTATTAATTGACGAAGATGATGTAACTGCAGGCCATGCTGCATCTGTTGGTAGAGTTGATCCTTTACAATTGTATTACTTAATGAGCCGTGGTATTCCACAACATGAAGCAGAAAGATTAGTTATTCATGGTTTCCTTGCTCCAGTTGTAGAACAATTGCCAATTGAAGGTGTTAAAAAGCAATTAGTAGAGGTAATTGAAAGGAAAGTAAGATAATGGATAGTAAACATATTCGTTCTTACTTTCCGATTTTAAACCAAGAAGTCAATGGAAATCCTTTGGTTTATCTTGATAGTGCGGCCACTTCTCAAAAACCTGTCCAGGTAATTGAAACATTAGAAAAATACTATCGAGAGTATAATTCTAATGTTCACCGTGGCGTTCATACCTTAGGGACAAAAGCGACGGATGCTTACGAAGGAGCAAGGGAAAAGGTAAGAAAGTTTATCTCTGCTTCTTCGATAGAAGAAATTATCTTCACTCGCGGAACTACAACAGCTCTTAATACAGTTGCACAAAGCTATGCGATGGAAAATATAAAAGAGGGGGATGAAATAGTCATCACCCCGATGGAGCATCATAGTAATATCATTCCATGGCAGCAAGTTGCTAAAAAAACGGGAGCAACACTAAAATATTTGCCTCTTCAAGCAGATGGCACGGTAGCGATTGCTGATGTGGAAGAAACAGTTACTCCGGCAACAAAGTTAGTTTCTATTGCTTATGTTTCTAATGTTCTAGGAGTTATTAATCCAATAAAAGAAATAGCTGCGATAGCGCATAAAAATGGAGCTGTTCTTGTAGTAGACGCAGCCCAAGGCGCTCCCCACGTAAAAATTGATGTGCAAGATTTGGATTGTGATTTTCTTGGGTTCTCTGCTCATAAAATGTGTGGTCCAACGGGAATTGGGGTACTTTATGGAAAGAAACATCTTTTAGAAAACATGGAGCCAATTGAATTTGGTGGGGAAATGATTGATTTTGTCGGTTTATATGAATCTACTTGGAAAGAACTTCCTTGGAAGTTTGAAGCAGGGACGCCGATTATTGCAGGTGCTATTGGATTAGGGGCTGCAATTGATTTCCTCGAAGAAATCGGCTTAGAGAATATAACGGAACATGAGCATAAATTAGCAGCCTATGCAATAGAGAAAATGTCTTCTATTAACGGTTTAACAATTTATGGTCCGCAAAGTGCAAACAATCGGGCTGGCGTTATCACTTTTAATATTGAAGATGTTCACCCTCATGATGTTGCAACAGTGTTGGATGCTGAAGGAATTGCTGTACGTGCAGGACATCACTGTGCACAACCATTAATGAAATGGCTAAATGTTTCTGCAACCGCTCGTGCAAGTTTTTATCTATATAATTCGGAAGAAGATATTGATAAGCTTGTGGAAGGGATTGGCAAAACAAAGGAGTATTTTAGCGATGTCTTTTAATAATTTAGATTCTCTTTATAGAAGTGTTATTATGGATCATTATAAAAATCCTCGGAACAAAGGAGTTCTTGAAGGTAGCTTGACCGTTAATATGAATAATCCAACTTGTGGGGACCGCATTCTTCTAACAATGAAATTGGAAGATGGGGTTGTCGTCGATACGAAATTTGATGGAGAAGGATGCTCTATTAGCATGTCTTCTGCATCCATGATGACACAAGCAATTAAAGGAAAGACAGTCGAGCAGGCGTTGAAAATGTCTGAGTCATTCTCTGAGATGATTCAAGGAAAAGACTACGCGGATGATATGGACTTGGGGGACATTGAAGCACTTCAAGGTGTTAGTAAATTCCCTGCAAGAATCAAATGTGCAACACTAGCTTGGAAGGCAATGGAAAAAGGGATAAACGAAGGTTAAATTCGTAGGATTACCACCAAGGTTGCATGTAGAATGGAGGAAAATGAAATGGCAAAAAAGATGCCCGAAATTGGGGATTATAAATATGGATTTTCAGACAAAGACGTTTCTATCTTTCGTTCCAAACGTGGATTAACGAAAGAAATCGTTGAAGAAATTTCAAAAATGAAGGCTGAACCACAATGGATGTTAGACTTCCGCTTGAAATCATTAGAGCATTTTTATAAAATGCCAATGCCACAATGGGGTGGCGATCTAT
The DNA here is from genome assembly GCF_001076885.1 of Bacillus sp. 522_BSPC. Classification (GTDB taxonomy): domain Bacteria; phylum Bacillota; class Bacilli; order Bacillales; family Cytobacillaceae; genus Niallia; species Niallia hominis. The sequence goes on along the minus strand of NZ_JVDT01000005.1, from coordinate 5,943 downwards.
CTGCTTTAAACTTTGATGAAATTACGTATTATGTAAAACCATCAGAGAAGACAGAAAGATCTTGGGATGAAGTACCAGATGAAATCAAACAAACATTTGATAAGCTTGGTATTCCAGAAGCTGAGCAAAAATACTTAGCTGGTGTGTCTGCTCAGTATGAGTCAGAGGTTGTTTACCATAATATGCAAGAAGATCTTGAGAAAATGGGGATTGTTTTCAAAGATACGGATTCTGCATTAAGAGAAAATGAAGATATTTTCCGTGAACATTGGGCAACAGTTATCCCAGCTACAGATAATAAGTTTGCTGCCTTAAACTCAGCTGTATGGTCTGGTGGATCTTTCATTTATGTTCCAAAAGGAATTAAAGTGGATACGCCATTACAAGCGTACTTCCGTATTAACTCTGAAAATATGGGACAATTTGAAAGAACGTTAATCATCGTGGATGAGGGTGCAAGTGTGCATTACGTGGAAGGATGTACAGCACCAGTGTACACAACTAACTCTCTTCATAGTGCGGTTGTTGAAATCATTATTAAAAAAGATGCATATTGCCGTTATACGACGATTCAAAACTGGGCAAATAACGTATACAATCTAGTTACAAAGCGTGCTGTTTGTGATGCGAATGCTACAATGGAATGGATCGATGGAAATATTGGTTCTAAATTAACGATGAAATACCCTGCTGTTATCTTAAGAGGGGAAGGCGCAAGAGGAATGACTTTATCTATCGCTCTTGCTGGAAAAGGACAACACCAAGATGCTGGAGCAAAAATGCTTCACTTAGCTCCAAATACATCATCTACCATTGTTTCTAAATCTATTTCGAAACAAGGTGGAAAAGTAACATACCGTGGGATTGTTCACTTTGGACGTAAAGCCGATGGTGCCCGTTCCAATATCGAATGTGACACATTAATCATGGATAACAAGTCTACTTCCGATACTATTCCATACAATGAAATTTTAAATGACAATATTTCATTAGAGCACGAAGCAAAAGTTTCGAAAGTATCTGAAGAGCAATTATTCTACCTAATGAGTAGAGGTATTTCCGAAGAAGAAGCAACAGAAATGATCGTAATGGGCTTTATCGAGCCATTCACAAAAGAATTACCAATGGAATATGCAGTTGAAATGAACCGTCTAATCAAGTTCGAAATGGAAGGTTCTATCGGTTAATATCCAAAAAACCTTTAGATTTGAGGGGATTTTATATCGAGCCAACTTGGTGGCGTGCCAAATTCGTGCCAAGTTGAACTCATCTTTTAGTATAGGAGGCGAACTTTTGAAGTTCGTCTTCTTCTATTTTTTCGGTAATATCAAGATAAGTGTCCGCTGTTGTTTTAATGGTTTTATGTCCCAATCGATTTGATACAAATTCAAGTCTTGCCCCCGATTCAACCAGCAGGACTGCATGAGTATGCCTAAAGGCGTGGGTGCCTTTATAATCAACACCGGCTTTTTTGCAATAATCTTGCATTGTTTCACGGATGATAGAAGGTGTTAAATAATGTCCGTTATAATTTTGAAAGATAATGCCATCTTCATTTTTGCGGAATCTTGGATTTCCTAAAATCAATTCATTTTGCTTCATCTTGAACTTCTTCAATTCACGTACTAAATCATTATCAATCTTGATCGTCCGATATGATGAAGAATTTTTTAATGTTGTCAATTTTACATTGTTATTATCATCACGACTTGTTTGTTTAGCTATGGTTACTTTATCACCATTAATATCTTCCCATCTTAAAGCTAATGCCTCGGATATCCTTAAACCGGTTTTACTTAAAAAGTACATAAGCACGTAGTAAAGCTGATATTCAGGAAAGCGTTGATGCTTATATGCTTTCATGAAATCCAATAATTGATTTAATTCTTCTAGGCTGAAATATTTCACTTTTTCCTTTTTTATAGCAACAGAGTCTTGTACTGGAACTCTTAATTTATCAGCCGGATTTTTTTCAAGCACTTCAAGTTCATGAACAGCATAATGTAGGATGCTTTTCATATGGGAAAGATATTTTAACCTTGAACCAAATGAGTATTTTTCTTTTCCGTTTTCATCAAGTTCACCAAATGAAGCAATCCATCTTTTTATTTCAGGTCTATGAATCATCATGATTTTTTTATGTCCAAAAGTGGGCAAAATGTGATTCCTTATAACTACTTCAATTTGTGTATATGTTGATTCCTTTACATTAGCTTTTTTATGTTCAAGCCAATCTTTCACAACCTCATCAAAAAGCATATTTCGATCATTTATTGTTTGCCCATAATATTTTCTTTCTTCAACTTTTGCTGCTTCAATTTCTGCTTCCTTTTTTGTTCTGAATGTGCCAAGGCTTACTAATTTTCCATCCTTGTGAACCCGTGCCTGCCATTTTCCACTAGGAAGCTTTCTGAAGTTTGCCATGCTGCTTTTTCCCCTTTCAATCCTTTAAAACAATTTCGATAAGGCTTTTTATTTTTGATTTTTCTTCTGTTGTCAGAAGCCTGTCCTGAAAAAATATATGAAGATCGGAAGTTAATAAAGAATCGAGTTCAAATTGTTCTTCATCATTTTCTTCATCATTTTTTCGTAATACACCATTTTCAAAGTATTCTTGTCTTATGTCTGAAAACCCATTTACTTTTATAGATATATATCCTGCAGCTTTCATTAAATCAATAGATGGAATATTTAGCCCTGTTGCAATTTTTTCAAACTATAAAAATGCTCCCAATTTGCCCAAGCAGGGACAAGATTTGAATTTGCTATTAACACTCGAGGGGCATTTTCGTGAGTACGAAAAACAGCCACTGGTTTAACAGATTGGACGAGTAAAGTCTCATCATTCTCCAATTCTTTTAAACTAGCAATAATTTGGTCATAGCTTTCCCATTTACGTGCTGCTTTTCCTATTCCTCCATATACAACTAACTCATCCGGATTTTCAGCTACCTCCGAATCAAGATTATTCATAAGCATGCGTAGCGCAGCTTCTTGTGTCCAGCCCTTACAAGTTAATTCATTTCCCCTAGGCGCTCTTATCATCGTTTTATTCATTGTTAATCTCCCCTTTTAGATGAAGTAATGTAATAAAAAGGTATGCACCCATCCAAGTGGCTTTCCCTCTTATCCATATTGTAATCTTCATAACCTATGTAAAATATAGAAAAATCAGGAATGAGATAGAAATTATATTTATAGTTTTGTTCAAATTTACTTGTGAAAAAGGAAAAATATATAAATCTTAATTTTTATTGATTAAAAATTTCATTCATCTTGTGTTGAAAAATGCTTGTACTTGATTGATAAATTTTATAACTAACGGTGGCAAATACCGGTTTTTATCATACGCCAAATATACAATTCTTGATATGTTTGGGGCATAGATATTTCTTATAATGCAATTATTTCTACTAGAATGCGTGACATAATTTTCCGGGACAACTGTTATTCCAAGACCTGCTTCAACTAAATTGTATGCAGTTTCGAAACGTTCAATTTCAAATTGTATGTTTGGCTTTATTGCTGATTTTTTAAAAGCAATTAAAATATCATTACGGGTTTGAAATCCTTCCTTACAAACTATAAAGCTTTCCTCAGCCATGTCATCCATTTCTATTATTTCTTTTTGTACCAAATGATGATTTGGTGGTAAGAGAGCAACTAATTTCTCGTTATAAATAGGAACAGTTTCAATCGTTTCATGTTCAATAAATTGATTCGTAATGGCTAGGTGAATGTCTAAATTTTGAATGGCTTCTATTACATCGTTCAAACTTAATTTCTCCAATATTGTTACGCGTACATCCGTATGTTCTTTCTTATATGTCGCCAAAACCTTTGGTATCCAAAACATGGTTGATTCAATCAGACCAATTGATAATTCGAGTGGACCCTGAATCTTCATTCGAGTCATTTCGTTCGATATATGTTCAAAATGAAATAATAACTTTTTTGCCTCGTGATATAAAACTTTTCCTTCTTTCGTAATACACATATCCCTTGTATTTCTCTCGAATAATATTAATCCTAGTTGTTTTTCCAACTTTTTAATAGCCATACTTAATGATGGTTGAGAGACATGGAGCAATTCAGCTGCTCGAGTATAGCTTTTTTCATCGACTATGGTAACGAAATAGCGTAATTGACGTAAATCAACTTTTTAACACCCCATGATTAATAATAGGAAATAGGAAGATAGCAAAAAAATATTTTTTGACTTGTATAGTTCTTTTACAACCAAATCGAGTAAGATCATTTATAAACAGAACTTATAAAAACATAAGAAAAATATATTTGTAATTATATATTATGTTAATTGAATCAATTTCATAATTACCTGTTTTAAAAAAGTTTAGAGTATCCCTAAGATAAATATAGGATTTTTTTAAGTTTAACCCTACGAACTTTGTTGTTGATTTCCGCTCCAGGCGGGCGCTTTCCGCGGGCGGTCCGTGAGCCTCCTCGTCGCTTCACTCCTGCGGGGTCTCACCTGGACACGCTTTTCCCGCAGGAGTCGCCGCCTTCTGCTCCAATCAACAAGGCTAAACTTAATAGATTTATCATCGCCTTTGATTTAGGCAGCTTGTTGTTGATTTAACATGGCATTGAAGCGGTCTACGGCTAGTTTTGAAGCATTATAAACTAAAGTTACAAGATCAAAATGAACCTTGGCACGTTTTCCAGTACGATATCGAACATTGTTAAGCTGAAAATATCCCTTGAGGTAGGCATTTACACGCTCAACAGCTGTACGTCGTTTAAAAATTGTCTTCCATGATTTTGAACCACGGGCTGGTGCCGTGTACTTTCTTAAATCTGTTGTAATCCTAACTTTGTATACTTTTTGACAGATACCTTCATCAGCTAAAGGACAATCTTTACATTCCTTCGGACTTTTATATTTTAGTGTTTCATATTTCGTATCGAAGCTATCGTACCGATAGGAGTGTTCCCGGAAACATGTTGGTGCAAAATGTTTATCAAACCCAATAAGTTCAGGCTCATTCCGTTTATTATAAGCAATCACTGCTTGGTGTCCCATTAGATGTATCTGCGTGTAGATAGGCTCATAATCGTATCCAGCATCCATTGTTCCAAAACGTAGAGTTGAAAGTTTAACACGCTCATGAATCCCTTTTAACAAGGGGATTGCGGCTTTTCCATCATTCAGATTGCCTGAAGAAAACAGAGATTGAAAAATGTATTGGCTCGTTGTTCCAACAGCTAAATGAGCTTTAAAACCGTACCAAAAAACATTTTTTCCTTCACTATTTTTCTTTACACCCCATTGAGGGGCCTGAGGAATCTCAGATCGAAGGTCGGCTAAAGGAACATCTAACTGTTCTTCAATTTTCTTTTCAAATAGAGGGAGATTGGCTTCATGTTCAGCCTTTTCAATCAACCATTGTTCTCGCTCTTCCTTTGATTTGCGACCACGTTTCTTAAGTTCAGTTTTAGGTTTCTCTTTTTTTGGTGGAGCCTGATCTTTGGCCTCAAAGTGAGTTGCATCAATTGCGACTGTATCGTCTGTAATGAATCCTTCAGTAATCGCATTTTTGAGAAGAATCTCTTGTACTTCTTCCAAAATATTTGATTCACTGATGATTGTAATCATTCTTGAATAAGCAGCTTCAGACGGTACAGAATCAGAAACTAAAAAACCGCAGTCGAGCCGGAATATCATATCATTCTTTAATCGCTTAACTAGGTCTTTAACAAATGGAATACGTTCAGTTATTCTAGCGACTAAAGAATAGATCATTGCAGCGTAATTTAGCTCCACAGGTCTACCAAAACGTGATTTCTTCGTTACCACAGCGAAGATTGGATCAATGTCAATAGCAGAAAAAATAGCTTCAAATCGTTGGGTAGGTTCTAACTCGTATAATTCTTGTATGTCAAATAGGCTTCCTTGTCGTATAATAGTCATAGGGAGTCTTC
>NZ_JVDT01000004.1 GCF_001076885.1 Bacillus sp. 522_BSPC | reverse complement strand
GAATGCCATATCGAAAACAGTTGGAACAGCAAAAGGTGCAATTGAATTTATAAAAGCTGGTGGGGACTTGGTGATGATTTCACATTCTTTTGGTCCGCAATTAGAAACAATTAAAGAAGTTACACAAGCTGTTTTATCGAAAGAAATTGATGAATCTATGGTTGATGCTGCTTTCCAACGAGTGTTTCAATTAAAAAAGAAGTATTTAAAATGGGAAGATATTGATCTAGAGCAAAAAATGCTAATCCCAGATTTTGTAGGGGGAGCGGAGCATAGATTAATGGCTGAAAAAATTTATAGACAAGGGATTACGATTGTAAAGAATGAAAATAATATCCTTCCATTATCTAGTAGTCCAGAAAATAAAGTACTGATTGTTTATCCAGAGAATAATCAAACGTTGCTTGTGGAGGATAAGCGTTATTCAACGATGTCTTTAGGAGAAGCAATAAAAGCCATTCATCCATCAGCAGATATCGTGACTATTTCCAACCCACCGACTATAGAAGAGATCAGGACTATCATCAAACGATCTATTCATTATGATAAGGTCATTGTAGCAACTTTATCTATAGTAAGTGGTAGTATGCAAATAACCTTAATAGAAGAATTGGTAGAGGCTGGGGCAGAAGTCATCGTGTTAGCGATTAGAAACCCATATGATTTAGCGTATTTACCGACTGTTCCTGTGTATATCTGTACATATGAATTTACAGAAACAGCCTTACGAATAGCAGCAGCTTGTATATATGGACAAGAATGTGTAACAGGCAAATTACCAGTTACAATAGAAAAAAAACAATAGAAGAATTTTATTTTTCAGCTTAAATATCTGAATAAAATGAATTGTTCAACAAGTTTTTTTCAAGTTAAGGAGGTGAGGTAGACTTCTTATTCGTTTTGGTATTAGGGTATTTTTCTAGTAGTTTTATAGGAAGTAACATTCATTTAGGGGGGAAAAAGGTGAAAAAGTTTTTAGTAGCATGTATCACTATCATTTTAGTTATTTCAATGGTTGGCTGTAGTAAAGATGCAAATGGAAAAAACAAGGATGGCAAAGATGTCATCACTGTATGGACGTACCCACATTATAAGGAAAATCCTGATGTAGGACAAAAAAGCTATGAAGAACACCTCCAAGAGTTAATAGCTGATGTAGAAAAAGAAAATCCAGATATTAAAGTAGAGTATGAGATTTTATCTTGGGAAGAAGGAGCAAAAAAATTCGATGTTGCTCTAAATGCTGGAAATCCACCAGATATATTCTTCTCGGTTATGGAACCAAAATATATTAAAACAGGATTAGCGGTACCATTAGATGAATATTTTGATAGCGATGATTTAGCAGATTTAGAACCATTCGCAAAGGAAAATTTCACAATTGATGGGAAGTTATGGGCTATTTCACAATGGATTTCTGTTCATACATGGGGCGGAAACAAAAAAATGTTAGAAGAAGTTGGAGCTGATGTAGCTAAAATTCAAAAAGACGGTTGGACTTGGCAGGAATTTTATGATATTTCAGAAAAAATATCGAAGTTAGAAAATAACGGAAAAAAAGTATACGGCTTCGTAACACAAGGGAAGGACGAAGAAACATTTACTCATCTAATGAGAAATAATGGCGTGCTTAAAACGGTTACCGAAGAAGGAGAATTTCAATGGAATGGCGATAAAACCATTGAAACATTAAACTTTATGAAAAAAATGATGGACAATGGAGTAATGCCGAAAGAAACAGCTGGCATAGATGCACAAAAAGCAAATGATATGTTTAATGCGGGAGAAACTGGTATTTTTGGTAGAACTGGTCCTTATCAAGTTCGATTTAATGAAAATCGTAATAAAGAGATTGATGCTGGAAAAACCAAAGGAGAAAAAATCGATTTTGTTTTATTACCTTTCCCTCATAATGAAGGAGAACAAGAAGTTGCAACAGGTGGTGGAGGAGGTATGTGGCTATTTAAACAAAAAAATTATAAAGGCGATGAACATACCGAAAATGCGGCAAAAGTATTAAATTATTTAACTGGAACAAAATCAAGCGTAACGGCTGCAACTTTGTTTATTCCACCTGCTAGAAAATCTGGACAAGACATGTTTGCTGATTTATTACAGCTTAATACAGATAATGGCCAATTTATTAAAAGAACGTTAGGTTATGTACAACCTGGTTCTAAGCTAGATCCTGATTTAGCGCAAAAATCACAACAGGTATTGAATGAAGGAATTAGACCGAAATTTCAAGGCTTCTTAGCTGGGGAGTTAACACCTGAAGAAACAGTTAAAGAGTGGACTAGTGTAGCAGACAGTGTCCTAAAATAGAATTGCGATAAGAGGAATAACAGCAATAACAGCAATCTGTAGCTTGCACTGTTCGCTTGAGAAAAGGAGGGGATGAAATCTCTCCTTTCTCCAATAAACAGGAACCGAGTCTGATTAAAGACACATTTAAATTTGTTTAAATTAAAGGGGGCGACATGCTATGACCACAACTGTTCAGAAAGCAGGGAATAAAAAGGAGAATATCAAGCAATTTTTCATAGATTATGGTTGGTGTTATGCCTTTATTGGGATGCCTATTTTATTGTTTCTTGTATTTACTGTATATCCACTTGTAACGTCCTTTATTATGAGTTTTCAAGAATACAATATTATGGGTTCTACCTTTATTGGGTTAGAAAATTATCAGCATTTGCTTTCAAACGATGTTTTTTGGAAAGCGATGAAGAATACGGCCATCTATACAGTTGGGACCGTACCTGTAAATATTATTATTTCCTTCTTTTTAGCTTTAATGATTTTTCCGATTAATAAAAGCTCACAAACCTTTTTTAAAGCATCGTTTTATTTACCGGCCGTTACTTCTGGCATTACCATGTCATTAATCTGGCTATGGATGTTTGATCCAACTGATGCTGGCCTTATGAATGTGATACTCGGCTGGTTAGGGATGGATTCTAAAATGTGGTTAGCTAGCTATGATTCAGCATTATTTTCTATTATGCTTATGACCTATATTGGTGGACATGGAAGTGGGGTTATTTTATACCTTGCTGCAATGGGTGGAATTCCTAAATCGTTATACGAAGCAGCAGATATTGATGCTGCAAGTTGGTGGTCAAAATTAAAAAATATTACTTGGCCATTATTAAAACCGACTACATTATATATGTTAATTACAGGTATTATAGGCTCGTTTCAAGTATTTGAGGCTACCTATGTAATGACACAAGGAGGACCCAATTTTGCAACGACCACGATCGCGTATTTGATTTATCAACACGCATTTGAATACTACCAATTTGGTCTGGCCTCTGCAGAAGCATTCATATTAGGGTTTATCATTATAATAATATCCATCTTGCAATTTAAATTTTTGGCGAGTGATGTCGAATATTAGGAGGGTATAAATGGAAGTGAAATCTACTATTGATTATAGTCAACAAAAGATTATGGATGAAAAGAAAGACCGGAGAATCAAAGTATTTAAAAAGATTGGCATCTTTATCATTTTTGTTTTATTAAGTCTTTGGGCTATATTTACTTTTATCCCATTATTATGGATGGTCAGTTCATCCTTTAAGGATTCAAGCGCGATTACTGCCGTTCCTCCAGAATTAATACCAAAGAATCCCACATTAGATGCCTATAAAAGAATGCTAAGTGCTGCAGGATTAGGGCGTTGGTTTCTAAACAGTGTGATCGTCTCAGGAGTAAGTACGATTATTAATGTTTTCTTTGCGTCTCTGGCAGGATACGCATTTTCAAAGCTTAGATTTCCTGGGAGAAACGGGTTATTTTGGATGTTACTATCAACGATGATGATTCCAGGACAAGTTACACTTATTCCATTGTATATTTTAGTAGTTAATACATTTCAATTGCAAAATACATATATTGGATTAATTGTTCCTGGAATGGTTAGTGTCGGCAGTATATTTTTAATGAAACAATTTATGAGTTCCTTGCCAAGCTCTCTTATTGATGCTGGAAGAATTGATGCCTGTAGTGAGTTCCGAATTTTTTGGAAGATCATTCTTCCGATGGCGAAACCCGGTTTAGCTGTATTAGGCATATTCACGTTTGTTGCTCATTGGAATAACTTTTTCTGGCCATTTTTAGTTACCAATACAAATAGCATGAGAACGTTACAGGTGGGGTTAACAAGCTTCCGTTTCGAAAATTTACAAGATTATGGGGCAATGATGGCTGGAGCTGTATTTAGTGCATTACCGATGATTCTTGTTTTTCTTGCTTTACAAAAATATTTCTTGCGTGGAATTACTATTGGAGCTGTAAAAGGATAGGAGGAAAATCAATGAGTGAAGTTCGATTTGTAAATGTTATAAAAGAGTTTGAAGATGATAACAAGGGTATCGTCCGTGCAGTAAACGATTCTAATTTTACCGTAAAGGATAGAGAATTTTTAGTATTTGTTGGGCCTTCCGGATGTGGGAAAACAACTTCCTTACGTATGGTTGCAGGTCTTGAGAGACAAACATCTGGAGATATTTATATAGGTGATCGATTAGTTAATAAGGTTCATCCGAAAGATAGGGATATTGCGATGGTTTTTCAGGATTATGCATTATACCCACATATGACTATAAGAGAAAATTTGGAGTTTGGCTTAAAAAACTTAAAAACACCTAAAAAAGTAATCGAAGAAAAAATCAAAGAAGCTGCTGCTATTTTAAGTATCGAAGATTTATTAGATAGAAAGCCCCGAGAGTTAAGTGGAGGACAAAAACAAAGAATTGCCGTAGGGAGAGCGATTGTCCGTAATCCAAGTGTTTTTCTATTTGATGAACCATTAAGTAATTTAGATGCCAAGCTGAGAGTTCAAATGCGTGTAGAATTATCTGAACTGCACAAAAGACTAGGAGCAACTATTATATATGTAACGCATGATCAAGTAGAGGCGATGACATTAGGAGAAAGAATTGTAGTAATGAATCAAGGAAAAATACAGCAAATCGCTTCTCCAGAAGAGCTGTATGAGAAACCAAACAATATGTTTGTAGCTGGATTTATTGGTGCACCACCGATGAATTTTATTCAGGCAAGATTAGAAGGAAATAAGCTTTATGCAGCAGGAAGCGAATTTATTGTTCCTGAGAGATTATTATCAAAGTATAAAGCATATCAAGGAAAAGAGGTTGTATTTGGAATACGTCCAGAAGATATTATGACAACAGATTTAATCAACTATCAGCCTAAAGAAAATCTGATTACCCCGACTATTAAAGTAGTAGAACATTTAGGGGCTGAGTATCTCCTTTATTTTAATATTGGTGATGAACAAATCACGAGTAGAGTTAGTGCGGAACATAAAATAAATAAATTATCACCTATTTCTCTATTCTTTAATTTAGAAAAAATGCAATTATTTGATGTGGATACAGAGGAAAGAATTTCGTGATTTTTTTTGGAAGGTGTCATCGTTATGAAGAGAGAAAAAATAATAAAGTAAAAGTATGGTGAGGATAATGCTATCGATTAGTAAATTAGTGAAGAAAACGGGACATCAAATTTTTACGAATATTATGTCTGTCGTGTTTTGCAGTATTGCTTGGTCTTTATTTGTTGTTCCAGTTGTGTTTATATTACCTATACCTGGTGCAATGGTATTTCTATTTTTGACGTTCATACCAGCTACAGTGGCCGTTTATTCGTTAATGAAACGCATGTTAATGCATCAACGTTATAAATTTGGTGATTTTTTTCGTCAATTCTTCTATTACTTTAAGAGAGCCTTTTTATTTGGCATCCTTTTTTGGTTGGCAATTATTATACCTGCTTCCTCTTGGTGGTATTATGTAACACTTAATCATGGATATATGTATTTCTTATTTTGTATTTTTCAAACCTATCTCTGTATTACTTTTTTAATCTCACAAGTATATACGATTCCCTATCTTGTAATGGAAGATTTACACCTATTACAAGCGATGAATAAATCAATAAAAAAGTTTATGTCACATACTTGGTATACGATTGGTTTTTTTATGCAAATTCTATGTATCGCTATCCTTTTAAGTTTTACAGTAATCGGCTTTTTCTTATTGTTCATTGGTATTCTTACCATATTTATTTTAAATGCAACAGATAATATAGAGTTGAGTGAAAGAGAGTATGGAAATCAACAGACAGCTAAATAGGAATCACGCTGATAGATGGTTATATAGTAGAAATTAGTTTATTAACACGGATATAGAAGAGAAAAAATTGTTAGTTAATTAATATCTTTATATAGAAAGGAAGGGATAGTTTGAAGCTAGGACTTGACCATTTTTTAGAAAAGAAGGTTCACCTTTTAAACGGAAAGAGGATCGGATTAGTAACAAATATGACAGGAGTCAATGCCCGACTGCAGCCAACCATTGATTTATTTTATGAACATCCAGCTATTCATTTAACCGCACTTTTTGGACCAGAACATGGAATACGTGGGGATGCAAAAGAAGGAGAGAAAGTTGTTTCTTCTACAGATCCTTATACAAAACTTCCTGTTTATAGTTTATATGGAGAAACGAGAAGACCAACAAAAGAGATGATGGATTCTATTGATGTAGTGGTGTTTGATTTACAAGATATAGGATCTCGATATTATACCTATATTTATACCATGGCTTATATGATGGAAGCATGCGCTGCATATGGTAAACACTTTATCGTTTTAGATCGGCCAAACCCTATAGCTGGAAATGTGATGGAAGGAAATTTGGTGAAAGAGGAGTTAAGGTCTTTTGTTGGCTTGTATCCAATCCCAAATCGTCATGGATTAACAGTCGGTGAATTAGCTTTCCTTTTTAAACATGAATTTCATATAGCGTGTGAGCTTACGGTTATTCCTATGATAGGTTGGAAAAGAAGTATGTATTTGGAGGAAACCAATTTATTATGGGTACCACCTTCCCCTAATACGACGAGTATAGATATGACACTGTTATATACAGGGACATGTTTAATAGAGGGCACTAATTTATCAGAAGGAAGGGGAACAGCACATCCATTTGAATATATAGGAGCGCCTTTTATAGATGGCTATTATTTAGCCAAAAAGTTTAATGAGAAAAAACTATCTGGTGTATTAGCAAGACCAACTTCATTTAAACCAACCTATCAAAAGTATAATGGAGAAATTTGTCAAGGTGTACAGCTACATGTGGAGAATAGAAAGACGTATCAATCTTTAAAAACAGGTCTAATGTTAATAGAAACAATTGCGGAAATGTACCCTGATTATTTGGAATTTCCTATGGATAAAAAACAAAATAGATCCTTTTTTGACTTAATTTCAGGTGATAAAGAGGTAAGAAATAAGATTGTGGAAGGTAGAGTCAATGAATTTATGGAAGCTTGTGAATCAGAGCTTGAGCAATTTAAAAAGCAAGTAAAACCATATTTATTATATGGTGAATGATAACAGCATTAACGGCTTTGGGTTATACAGCAACAAGCGGTAAATTATACTAGGAGTAGGTGAAAAGATGATAGTTTATAGAACGTATCAATCTGGTGATGAAAAGCATATTGTTCAACTTTGGAACAAATGTTTATTAAATGATCCTATTACCTTAAAACGATTTTGTAATTTAGTCCTGTTAGATGTTAACTTTGATCCAACAGGATTAAAACTAGCATTTTCTAAAGAAAGGTTAATAGGATGTGTTTATGCAATAAGAAGATTGCTTCCAATGTATGGGACTGATTTAGAGGAGGAAAATGGTTGGATCCCTTTCTTTTTTGTACATCCTAAATACGAAGGGAAAAGGATAGGAACGAGTTTATTAGAAGCTGCTGTTCAATTTCTCTGGGATCATAACCGAAAGGATATATTCTTTTCATCGTATGCACCAAATTATATTTTACCAGGATTGGATGTAACGGCTTATCCAAGGGGAAAAGTCTTCTTAGAGAAAAATGGATTTAAAAAACTGTATTCTCCAGTTGCTATGGATCAAAACCTTGTGGAGTATAAAGAGAAAAAGGGCATAAAATCATTGAAACTGGAGAGAGAAGTAGAGGGATATACATTTGAGTCTGCGCAGAATAAAGATCTATATGAATTAATTCACTTTGCAACAGAGAAGTTTAATCCTGATTGGGGAAGGGCAATTAGAGAAGCTATTTTGCATGGGGGGCAATTAGAGAATATATTTATTGTAAGAAAAAAGGGTGTTCTCGTTGGATTTTGCATGCATGGTGCTTATGAGGGAATAGCGGAGCGTTTTGGTCCATTTGGAATTGATACAGACGAGCAAGGAAAAGGTTTAGGTAAAATATTACTTCATGAATGCCTCTTATCCATGAAGTCAAAAGGTTTACATAATGCATGGTTCCTTTGGACAGGTGAAAAAACAGCAGCAGGTTATTTATATAGGAAGACAGGATTTAACATAACTCGAACGTTCCACGTAATGAAAAAGACAAGAGTGATGTCAGAGTAAGAGTGAGTTGTAGCAGTTTTTATTAAAAAATAGGAGTTTTTATGTATGTATGCGGTCGGATTAATGTCAGGAACCTCTTTAGATGGAATTGATGCTGCATTAGTTGAAATTAAGGGGAGTGGATTAGACGTACGTGTTAATCTAGTGGATTTTCAAATGTTTCCTTTTTCAAAAGAGATTCTTGCAGACATAAAAGATTGTATTTCTATCGAAAAATCAAATGTTCAATTAATATGTAATGTAAATTTTAAACTGGGTTTCTTATTTGCCAAAGCTGTGAAAGTTCTTTGTGAGAGGAATGATTTTCCTATCGAAAAAGTGGATTTTATTGGTTCCCATGGCCAAACAATCTATCATCATCCACAGAAACAAGGGATAAATATACCATCCACTTTACAAATAGGAGAACCAGCTGTTATTGCTTATGAAACCAATTGCATTGTCGTTTCTAATTTTAGAACAATGGACATGGCAGCAGGAGGACAAGGTGCTCCTTTAGTTCCATATTCTGAATTCCAGTTATATAGAAATCCCTCTAAAAATCGAGTGCTGCAAAATATAGGAGGAATAGGGAATGCAACTGTTCTTCCAAAAAATGCTGCAATTACAGATATTTATGCCTTTGATACGGGACCAGGAAATATGATGATTGATGAGGTATGTCAACAGTTATTCGGTGTTCCTTATGATGAAGATGGAAAATTATCTTCAAAAGGAAAAGTAGATGAGGATCTATTAATGTTTTTGATGAAGCAACCATTTATAACAATGCCTCCTCCTAAGACGACAGGGAGAGAAATGTTTGGAAAAGAATTCACTTGTAAAGTAATAGAAGATTTTTCTTTCTTATCTAAATATGATATTTTGACGACTTTTACCATGTTTACAGCTAAATCCATTGAAAGTAATTATCGAAATTTTATTTTCCCCAAAATGAATATTGACGAGGTTATAATAAGTGGAGGGGGAAGCAAAAACCGTTCGCTTATCTCTATGATAAAGCAATTATTTCAAGCGGCTTGTAAGATTCATGTTCAAGAAGACCTTGGTTTTTCATCCGAAGCAAAAGAAGCGATTGCTTTTGCACTATTAGCAAATGAAACCATTCATGAGAATGTTAGCAGTATTCCTAATGTAACAGGAGCTAATCAAGCTGAAATATTAGGGAATATCACTATTCCATATAATAAACCACTATCATATATATTCAGAAAAAGAAAGATTTAATAAAATACTTATTTTTTTGTGTTATTTTACAAATTCAGTCGATATATCTATTGAAAAGAGGTGATGGCTTTTGTCAAACATTAATGGAGGGCTGGTTATGCTTGCTGCAATGATGTCTAAGTTACCTCCATCAGAAAGAAAAATTGCAGCGTATATAATTGAGAATCCTCAAGAAGCGATTCAATTAACAGCTAGTGATTTAGGGAAAAAAAGTAATACTAGTAGTGCAGCCGTTATTCGTTTATGTAAATCCTTAGATTTAAAAGGGTTTCAAGATTTAAAACTAAGGATAGCAGGAGATTTACAGAAATCTGATGATATCGGATTTCGAGATATTGAGCCAAGGGAGTCAGAGTTCTCAATCATACAAAAAATAACCAATAATAGTATACAGACAATAAAAGAAACGTCGGAATTAATAAGTACAGTAGAACTATCTAAAGCTGTAGAGTTAATTAAAAAATGTAGAAATATTCACTTTTTTGGCGTGGGTGCATCTGGAATTATTGCTAAGGATGCCCAACAGAAATTCCTAAGAATTAATAAATCTGCAACGGCTTTTAACGATATTCATATGGTTACAACGATTGTGGCAAATGCACAAAGTGATGATGTCGTATTTGGTATTTCCTTTTCGGGAACTACCAATGAGGTAGCTAAAGTCTTAGAGCTAGCCAACAAAAAAGGTGTTCCGACTATTAGCTTAACGAGATATGGTACTTCGATAGTGAATGAACAAGCAAGCATTCGTTTGTATACCGCAATAACAAAAGAGGCCATTTTTAGAAGTGGTGCAACTTCATCAAGATTAGCTCAATTACATATTATTGATATCTTATTTATGTGCGTAGCAGCTCAGCAGTATGATGAAACTGTAAAGTATATTGACCAGACAAAGGAAGCAATTGAGTTTATTAAGGAGAAGTAGAATTAATGGGAGAGGGATCCGGCCCTTAAAAGTTTGGAATGGAGAAATGAAAAATTTCTATTGATTAGAATGTACCAAGAGAGGACGCTCTAAAATCCATGGCTTTACAAGCCAAAATAACGGTTAAAGCAGTTAATTTTAAGGGGATAGTAGCTATATTATCCTCTTAAAAAGGAGAAACATTTGATGTCTATGTTTTTTGGAAAAACTGAGGATTTCCCCAAAATGTCAGCCTTAATGTAGAATTATATTTTAACTAAGCGGCACTTTTTCAATGATCCTGAAACTATCCCCATGACCCATCTATCTATATTCCTCCGTATCTTCTTTTTCGATGTTGGTACTCATCATCTATTGCTTGTAGAAATTCTTTTTCAGAGAAATCTGGCCAAAACACATCGGTAAACCAAAATTCTGTGTAGGCAAGTTGCCATAGTAGAAAATTACTTAGACGTTTTTATCCTCCAGTTCGAATAAGTAGATCAGGGTCTTTTATACTGGCTGTATATAAATACTTTGAAAGTTGCTGTTCATTTAGATTATCCAGTGCTAATTTTCCACCATTTAAGTCGAGAAGCATAATCTTCATAGCGTATAGAATTTCCTGTCTGCTTCCATAGTTGATTGTAATATTTAGTTGTAGAGTGTTATTGTCACGAGTGCGATCCATGGCATAATGTAGGGATTCATAGGTATAAGATGGTAGGTTTTTCATATCATCAATTATCTCGATGCGTACATTATTGGTAATAAGGTCTGGTAAATAAATATGTAGAAACTCTTTAGGAATCCTTAAAATAGAGTCAACCTCTGACTTTGGAGGTTTCCAGTTTTCTGTAGAAAATGTATAAAGTGTGAGCATCTTCACTTTGTATTGGACTGCAACTTTGACCAATTTTACAATGAAAGCTATCTCTTTTATGTCCAAAAATTCTTGGCATACCTTGCTTCTGAGCCCACCACCCATTTCCATCCATAATGACAGCAACATGCTCCGGTTCCACTAGCCTTGCATGATAGTAATTTATTTAAATTTATTAAATTTTTTTACATTTTATTTTGTGTTCTTGAAGAAAAAAGGAGAATGGGGTCTTATATGACCTTGTTCCCTTTTTTTGATGGTTTCGAAAACCCCTGGCTATGCCGGGGGTTCC
>NZ_JVDT01000070.1 GCF_001076885.1 Bacillus sp. 522_BSPC | reverse complement strand
CTACCCCGTTCCTTTGTAACTCCATATAGAGTGTCCTACAACCCCAAGAGGCAAGCCTCTTGGTTTGGGCTAATCCCGTTTCGCTCGCCGCTACTCAGGGAATCGCGTTTGCTTTCTCTTCCTCCGGGTACTTAGATGTTTCAGTTCCCCGGGTCTGCCTTCAGTACCCTATGTATTCAGGTAAAGATTCTATCCCATTACGGATAGAGGGTTTCCCCATTCGGAAATCTCTGGATCAAAGCTTACTTACAGCTCCCCAAAGCATATCGGTGTTAATCCCGTCCTTCATCGGCTCCTAGTGCCAAGGCATCCACCGTGCGCCCTTTCTAACTTAACT
>NZ_JVDT01000069.1 GCF_001076885.1 Bacillus sp. 522_BSPC | reverse complement strand
AATCGGCTGTCCCCTTTGGTGGCTTACCTATATGTAAGCACTCTCCAGAGCTGCGTCCAAATAGAGTTCTTTTGCCTGAGAGATTCACAAAATACTTTGCTTGCTCCTTCGGCGCTACGAATGTAGTCTCTCCCCTATTTCTCATCCGCGATTCATAAAATTTTCTTAATTGGTCATACTAAATACTACCTGAAAAAATGTTTTCCCACCTGACAGTTGCCTTCCACTTAAAGCCTTATGAAAATTCGTGAAAGATAGGTGGGAGGTGCCTCACTTGCTGGCAGGCGACTTTGTAATTCCATTGCAA
>NZ_JVDT01000068.1 GCF_001076885.1 Bacillus sp. 522_BSPC | reverse complement strand
TTTACGGAAGTTCCATTTTATAATATTTGCTTATTCAACTAACGTCCCCGATAGTTTAAGTGAAATCGTTCACAAATTTATTCTTTAATGACATAAAAAAGAGACCCAGAAGTCATTCCCCCTAGTTTAAATACCTTATCTCAAAAACTTTATTAATAAAAAAAATATTTAACGGTTTGTGTTTTATATACGAACATAAGTACTTGAATTTTAATAATTAGTCAGCTATACTGATTATTAGTAAATCTGATTAATTTAGGAGGTGAATATTACACTTGGAAAAATGGAATCAATCATATGGTTTTTTGTTAGGAAAAGTTCTTCAACAAATGGAAACCAAGTTTGCTGAAGGACTGACTCCTTATAAAATTAATGCTAGACAATATGGAGTCCTTTTATTTATTAGTGGGAACCCTTATTGTTCACAAAAGGATATTTCCGAAAATCTACAAATTGATCGGACGACTATGGTTAGCCATATCGATCACCTAGAAACTTTAGAATTTGTAGAGAGAACTAGAAATCCTAATGATAGAAGATCATATAGTCTTTTAATCACATCAAAAGGGACTCAAGTTTTAGATTCACGTTGGGAATTTCTAATTGAAACGGAATTAGAGGTACTCACCCCTTTAAACCATCAAGAAAAACAATTGCTGAAGGAGTTTCTTGTGAAAATTTGGTATACATTATAAAACTGGAGGTAACTATTAAATGAATGCACTTGATTATTTTAATGCACGTCTGGAAGCAACTATTAGTCCTATGGATTATTTAAGATTGGCACAAGTCAATCCAGAAAAATATTTTCTAATTGATGTAAGAAACGGTCCTGAACATGTAAGAATTCTAACAATTAAAGATGCTAACATCATTCCTCAACAAGAGTTGCAAGAACGATTACATGAGATTCCTAAAGAAAAAGAAATTGTAGTTTACTGTTGGGATGTTTGGTGTAATACAGCAGCTAAAGTAGCAGCTTTTTTGCTAGAACGTGGCTATAAAGTAAAAGAGTTGACTGGCGGGATAGCTGCATGGAAAGAAATGAATTTTCCTGTATCAGATGTTGCTCAAGATGCTAATCTATCAGATAATTGTGGATGCTAACTCTAATGCATACTAAAAAACGGTTTTGGATTGGAATTGCTTCACGAGATCATGTTTTAAATGCAGTACAAGGCGGATTTGCTCAGCTTTGCCATGGCAAACTGGCTCCTTTAAGAAATATGAGCACTGGTGATTGGATTATTTATTACTCTCCTAAGATTAATTTTAAAGAGAGTGCTCCTCATCAAAAGTTTACTGCTATTGGAAGAATTATTGATGAGGATGTTTATCAGGTAAATATGGGGAATGATTTTGTACCTTTTCGAAGAAATATTGATTTTTTCCCTAGCATTAAAACACCCATTAAACCATTAATCCCAAAACTGTCATTTATTAAAAATACAAAATACTGGGGTCATTCCTTTCGATATGGTCATATAGAAATAAGCGAAAAAGACTTTAAACTAATAGCAGAAAAAATGGTTAATAAAAAAGGAGATAGAACTCATTAAACTGGCTCCTATGTCAAGGACACAATAAAAAAAGAGACTAAGCAATTAAAAGGTGATTCGTATATTGAATAGGGGTCATCTTTTTTAAATTCCATTGATATCGA
>NZ_JVDT01000067.1 GCF_001076885.1 Bacillus sp. 522_BSPC | reverse complement strand
AGCTTCGTTTGTGGAAGATGCAGCAAAAATTATGATTAAAAACGGCTGGATGGAGCATCCACCTTATGCAGCACAAAGAGATATGTTAAGTAAATAGCGGCTGGGACATAAGCATTTCAACTAATAATAAACACGAACTTTAATATAGTTAACACACATGAAAGTTCGTGTTTATTAGTTTGAAAAAAGGTTTAAAAACGAAGTGAAATGGAGCGGAGGACGCTCGA
>NZ_JVDT01000066.1 GCF_001076885.1 Bacillus sp. 522_BSPC | reverse complement strand
TCGTGTTTGTTGTTGATTGAAATACTTATGTCCCAGCCTCTTTTTTCTTAAGCATTAACAGTTGGTAGAATCGAAGCACCCATCAAGTATTCATCTACTTTTCTAGCTGCTTCTCTTCCTTCATTAATTGCCCAAACAATTAAGCTTTGTCCTCTGCGGGCATCACCTGCTGCGAAAACACCTTCAAGATTTGTTTCAAAATCACCGTATGCTGCAGCAACTTTTCGATTCATTGTTTCAATACCAAAGTGCTTTAATACTGGCTGTTCAGGACCTTCAAAGCCAATTGCGATAAAAACTAACTGTGCTGGCCATACTTTTTCTGTTCCGGGAATTTCTTTGAAAATAAATGTCCCATCTTCTTGCTTTATTTTTTCCATTGATACAGTGTGTAATTCTTTTAATTTACCATTATCGTCTTTTACCATCTTCTTCGTCTGAATTCCATACTGTCTAGGATCTTCCCCAAACTTCTGTTCCGCTTCTTCGTATGCATATTCTAATGTAAAGACATTTGGTGCTGCTGGCCACATATTATCACTTGTGCGCATTAGCCCAAGCTTAGGATGTTTACCAAATTGGACGACGCTTTTACAGTTTTGGCGAAGAGCTGTTGCGACACAATCAGCTCCTGTATCTCCCCCACCAATAACAATGACATCCTTGCCTTCTGCATCAATAAAGTTTCTATCTCTCAAATTAGAATCTAGCAAACTTTTGGTTACACCTGATAAATAGTCCATTGCAAAGTGCACACCTTGTGCATCTCTACCTTCCATTACTAAATCTCTTTGCTTTTGAGCACCAGTACAAAGAATCACAGCATCATAGTTTTCTCTTAATTCTTTTGCAGTTATATCTTTTCCTACTTCTGTATTGGTAATAAAATCAATACCTTCTTGGGTAAGAAGCTTAATTCTACGCTCTACGTCTTTTTTCTCTATTTTCATATTTGGAATACCATACATTAATAACCCACCTGGTCTATCTGCTCTTTCATAAACGGTTACAGAATGGCCAGCTTGATTTAATTGATCTGCACTAGCAAGTCCTGCTGGACCAGACCCAATGATGGCTATCTTTTTTCCTGTTCTCTTTTGAGGAATTCGTGGTTGGATCCACCCGTTTGCAAACCCCTTATCGATAATAGTACGTTCGATATTCTTAATCGCAACAGCTGGATCAGAGATTGCAACTGTACAAGAACCTTCACATGGAGCTGGACATGCACTACCAGTGAATTCTGGAAAGTTATTTGTCTTTAATAATCTGTCTAATGCTTCTTTCCATCTCCCTTTATATACAAGGTCATTCCACTCAGGGATTAAGTTATGGATCGGGCAGCCAGATGTGCTTCCGGCAATTTCCATTCCAATATGGCAGAATGGTGTAGCACAATCCATACATCTTGCTCCTTGTCTTTCTAGTACCTCATCAGCGAAAGGAGCAGAATATTTTTTATAATCTTTTAGGCGGGAAAGCGGATTTCTCTCTTCCGCTTCCTCCCGTTTAAATTCCATGAAACCAGTTGCTTTACCCATTCTGTTCTCTCCTTTCTACTGCACTAATACGGTTATTTTATCTGATTGTTTTTTTTTGTCTTGTTTGGAATTATTCTCAAATGCTTCCATGGAAGCTGCTTCTTCTGATAATCCACTTTCTAGTCCTTTTTGGATGTTTGCAATCATTCGTTTATAGTCTTTCGGAATTACTTTAACAAACTGTTGTACATAATTTTCCCAATTAGCAAGTACTTGTTGACCTACTAAGCTATCTGTTTCTACCACATGTTTTTCAATTAGTCCTTGTATTCTCTCTATTTCTGCTCGATCTTCTAGCGCTTCAAAAATAATCATTTCTTTATTGCATAATGTTTTGAATTGGTCTGCGTCTTTCGATAATACATAGGCTATGCCACCAGACATACCAGCTGCAAAGTTTTTACCCACATCTCCTAAAATAACAACTTCTCCACCAGTCATATATTCTAAGCCATGGTCGCCAATGCCTTCTACGACAATATTTGCACCACTGTTACGTACGGCAAATCGCTCTCCTGCTTTTCCATTTATAAATGCTTCTCCACCTGTCGCACCGTAAAATGCTACATTGCCAATAATAACATTATCTTTTGCTGTATAAGAATTTATCGCTGATGCTTTAGCAACAATTCTCCCACCGGATAGCCCTTTTCCGATGTAGTCATTCGCATCTCCTGTTAAATAAAGACTCATACCTTTAGGGATAAACGCGCCGAAGCTTTGACCTGCTGATCCGGTGAAATGAAGATTAATTGTATTTTCTGGTAATCCAGATTCTCCGTAATGCCTTGAAATTTCGCTACCTACAATGGTACCTGTAACTCGATTTGTGTTTCGGATTGTATAATGTAAATCTAATGTTTCCTTGTTTTTTATCGCATTTTGAACTGCTGGTAGAATCTTCTGTATGTCTAAGCTTTCATCAATCTTGTGATTTTGCGGTGTTTGGAATGTTCTTGGACCATCCACTTTATATAATAGCTTAGATAAATCTAAGTCCTTCGCTTTCCAATGCGTTTTCGCTTCTTTGCTAACAGTAAGCACATCTGTTCTTCCGACCATTTCTTCTACTGTGCGGAATCCTAACTGTGCCATTAGCTCACGTACCTCTTCTGCAACAAAGCGCATAAAGTTTACGATATGATTAGGATCTCCAGCAAATTTATATCGCAATTCTGGATTTTGTGTTGCAATTCCAACTGGACAAGTATCTAAATGACATGCACGCATCATCACACAACCCATTACAATTAACGGAGCTGTTGCAAAACCAAATTCTTCTGCTCCCATCAAGGCTGCAAGAACAACATCTTTTCCTGTCATTAACTTCCCATCTGTTTCAAGGACGACTCGACTTCGTAAACCGTTCAACATTAATGTCTGATGGGCTTCTGCTAAACCAAGCTCCCATGGAAGACCAGTATGTTTAATACTTGTTTTAGGCGATGCTCCTGTTCCCCCATCATAACCACTCACTACTATAACATCGGCAGCACCTTTGGCAACACCTGCTGCAATAGTTCCAATTCCACCTTTTGAAACTAATTTAACGGAAATGCGTGCATCTCTATTCGCGTTTTTAAGATCATGGATAAGCTGTGCTAAATCTTCAATGGAATAGATATCATGGTGTGGTGGAGGAGAAATTAATCCTACACCTGGCGTTGAGCCACGTACTTCTGCAACCCATGGATATACTTTATTTCCAGGCAACTGTCCGCCTTCACCAGGCTTTGCACCTTGGGCCATTTTAATCTGCAATTCTTTCGCATTGATTAAATAATGACTTTTAACTCCGAATCGACCAGAGGCGATTTGTTTAATATTGCTTCTCCGATTATCGCCATTTTCATCCATTGTATAACGGGATGGATCTTCTCCACCTTCTCCACTATTGCTGCTTGCACCTAATCGGTTCATCGCGATTGCCAATGTTTCATGGGCTTCTTTACTTAGAGAACCAAATGACATAGCTCCTGTTTTAAATCTTTTAACAATGGAATCAACAGATTCCACTTCATTAATATCAATCGGCCGTCTTGATGGATCAAAAGCAAATAAATTACGCAAGAAACTCATGCTTTCCTCGTTAGCCGCTTCAGAAAATTGTTTAAATAATCCGTAGTCACCTTGTCGACATGCCCACTGTAACGTATGGATTGTTTTTGGATTAAAAGCATGGTGTTCCCCGCCTTTTCTCCATTGGAAATCACTTCCAGAATCTAATGTTTCATCGATTGATTCTTGATAGCCTAATAAATGCCTTTTTGTTGCTTCTTCCGCAATAATATCTAATCCGATACCACCTAGCTGAGAAACAGTGCCAGTAAAGTATTGATCAATTACTTCTTTGCCAATCCCGACTGCTTCAAAAATTTGTGCACCACGATAGCTTTGTACAGTAGAAATACCCATTTTAGACATTACTTTTACTACGCCTTCTGTAACTACTGTATTGTATCGCGCTACAATTTCTTCATAGGAAAGGGATAAGATGCCATCCTCTACTGCTTGATTATATGTCGCATATACCAAATATGGATTAATAGCATCCGCACCGAATCCAATTAGACTCGCAAAATGGTGTACTTCTCGAACTTCGCCAGACTCTACAATAATACTTGCCTTCGTACGAAGTCCTTTTTTAATTAAATCTTGATGCAAAGCACTAACAGCAAGTAGAACAGGAATAGCTTTTTCTTCTCTATTCATTGCACGATCAGATAAAATAAGCAATGATACACCTTGTGTGATAGCTTCTTCTGCCTTTTGCATAAGGTTGTTTAAACTTTCCTCTAAATTATCTGTAAATAAAGCATCTATTGTTCTAGCTGTAAACTCAAGTTTAGCATTGGTGCGTAATTGTTCAACATCGCCATTAGATAGAATCGGTGTTTTCAGTTGTATTCTATGACAATTGCTTTCATCTGGATGTAATAAATCACCTTCTGCACCTATCCAAGAAAGAGTCGAGGTTACTAGTTGTTCGCGAATTGCATCAATCGGCGGATTGGTTACTTGTGCAAATAATTGTTTGAAATAATTAAATAATGACTGTGGCTTATTAGATAATACAGCAAGCGGCGTGTCATTTCCCATTGATCCAATCGGGTCTTTACCTTCTAATACAACTGGAATCAGATTTTTTTGCACATCTTCATACGTGTAACCGAAAGCTTTTTGCCTTGCAAGTAAATCAGCAAATGTCTCCGCCTTTTCTTCTATGTTTTCCTCTAAGCGCACAACTTCCTCTAGCCACTCTGTATATGGATGCTCAGAAGCAATCGAGTTTTTAAGCTCTTCATCGGAAACAATGCGTCCTTCTTCTAAATCAATCAACAGCATTTTACCAGGACTTAAGCGCTCTTTATAAAGAATATTTTCTTCTTCAACTGGAATAACGCCAACCTCTGAAGAGAAAATGATGTAATCATCTTTCGTGACATAATATCTTGCTGGGCGTAAGCCGTTACGATCAAGAATCGCGCCAATTTGTTTACCGTCTGTAAAAGTAATCGCCATTGGACCATCCCATGGTTCCATTAAGCTACTATGATATTCGTAAAAATCTCTTTTTTGTTTTGATAAATGCGGATTCTCGGTCCAAGGCTCTGGAATCATCATCATTGCCGCATGAGCCGGCGTGCGACCAGATAGAATAAAGAATTCTAATGCATTATCAAATACGGACGAGTCACTACCATTGGAATCTAAGATTGGTAACACTTTTTCTAAATCAGCTCCAAAAACCTCTGATGCAAATTGCTGCTCCCTTGCTTTCATCCAGTTAAAGTTGCCTCGTAATGTATTTATTTCTCCATTATGGATTAAATATCGATTTGGATGAGCTCTTTCCCAGCTAGGAAATGTATTTGTGCTGAAACGAGAATGTACAATTGCGAAAGCTGAAACAAATGCTGGGTCTTGCACATCTAAATAAAAGCTCTTCACTTGATCGGAAGTTAATAATCCTTTATAGACGATTGTGCTTGATGAGAGACTCGCAAAGTAAAATTCTTTTTCTTCCTCGCTTCCCCACTTTTCTGCTAGTTTTCTAATTATATATAATTTTCGTTCAAACGTTAACTTATCTTTATTTGATTGATTGGATTGAATGAATACTTGACGAATCACCGGACAACTTTCTTGTGCAACTTTTCCGATTTTTCTGAATTCGGTTGGGACAGTTCTCCAACCAAGAAGTACTTCTCCTATCTCTTCAATATATTCGTTAATCTTTGTTTCAATTTGATTTCGATTTGGGTCATCCTTTGAAAAAAAGACCATTCCAACTGCATATTTTCCACTCTCTGGTAGATTAATATCTGTTAATTCTTTTCGAAAGAAGGCATCTGGAATTTGTACCATTAATCCAGCACCGTCTCCTGTTAATGGATCACTACCTTGCCCACCACGGTGATCTAATTTACAAAGCATGCTTAATCCTTTTGTGACAATGTCGTGCGTCGCTTCCCCTTTTATATGAGCGTACAGTCCGATTCCACATGCATCATGTTCAAATTCCGGTCTATATAAGCCCTGCGCTTTTTCCATTTGGTTGTACGTCATTTCAACCACCCCTGTCAGATTTTCTAACAAATTTTTTTATTCAGATAATTCAATTATACTATACAAATTCATATGTACAATATATCATTTAGATAGAAACAATCTAAAAATGAGATAATTAAAAAGAAGGTCGATAAAAATGGAACTGAGACAACTAAAATATTTTATTGAAGTAGCGGAAAGGGAACATGTATCAGCCGCTGCGGAACATCTGCATGTTGCCCAATCTGCTGTTAGTCGTCAAATTGCTAACTTAGAAGATGAGTTAGGTGTGCAATTATTTGAGCGGGAGGGTAGAAACGTGAAACTGACTTCCATTGGAAAGATATTTCTAACCCATTCTCTTGCCATAGTCAAATCGGTTGACCGTGCCATTGAACAAGTAAATGCCTACTTGGATCCAGAAAGAGGCTCTATAAAAATTGGCTTTCCAACAAGTCTTGCAAGCCACTTACTACCAACGGTTATTTCTGCTTTCAAAGAAAAACATCCAAAAGTGAAATTCCAATTGCGGCAAGGATCCTATCATTTTTTAACAGAAGGGGTAAAAAATAGAGACTTAGATTTAGCCTTCTTGGGTCCAGTACCAACAGACGATTTTTTATTAACAGGAAACATATTGTTCACTGAAAAAATATTTGCTTTACTACCAAGTAATCATTTTTTAAGCGAAAGAAGATCCCTTCGCTTACGGGATTTACGCAATGATGAATTTGTTTTATTTCCGGAAGGCTATATTTTGCAAAAAATCGCTATTGACGCTTGCAAACAAGAAGGATTTTTACCGAATATAAATGCGGAAGGCGAAGATTTAGATGCGATTAAAGGATTGGTGTCTGCTGGTATGGGTGTAACACTACTGCCAGAAAGCACTTTTTATGATACTGTTCCAAAGTTTACGGTGAAAATACCAATTGAAGATCCGATAATTAATCGAACTGTCGGAATTATCGTTCCGAGCAATCGGGAATCTCCACCATCTGTCCAAACCTTTCGTCGATTTGTCATCGACTTTTTCACTATTTTAGAAAAATATCAATAATGGGATGGGATAAGGGTCTCAAACTTTTAGTTAAAGTTAGACCCTTACTTCCCTACCCATTATTTATTTTTCTAAAACTTCCTTCACTAAGGAATGGAAAATAGATAAAGCGTGATTGATAGGCTCTGGGGTTGTCAAATCGACACCAGCCTTTTTGAGAAGCTCGAGTGGATAGTCAGAACTTCCACTTTTTAAAAAGTCTAAGTAGTTTTCTACATCCCCTTTCTCTCCTACAATTAATTTATCAGCTATATTTATCGCTGATGCAAAACCAGTTGCATACTTATAAACATAAAAAGGACGATAAAAATGGGGAATTCTCGACCATCCATACTTCACTTGCTCATCAATGACTAAATCGCTGCCATTATATGCTTTAAATAATTCCTCATAAGTTGAATTGAAAAAATCCAATGAGAGAGGAAGCCCGTTTTCTGCTTGCTCATGCACTGTTTTTTCAAATTCGCTAAACATTACCTGTGTAAAGAAGGTACCTTTAAAACTATCAATAAAATGGTGCAGTAAATGCTCTCTTTTTAATGGATCCTGCTCTAATTTTAATAAATGTCTTATTAACAATACTTCATTCACAGTAGAAGCGACTTCCGCAACAAAAATGCTATAGCCTGCACTTATTTGTGGCTGATGTTTACTACTAAAATAGGAATGCATCCCATGTCCACATTCATGAGCTAATGTAAATAAGCTATCTAAATCGTCCCGATGGTTTAGCAGAATAAATGGATGTACACCATATAATCCTAAATTATAAGCACCTGAACGTTTCCCAGGTGTTTCCCGTACATCTAAGTAACGCTTTTCTTTAAAACTTTTTAGCACTGCGATATATTCTTCACCTAATGGTTTTAATGCATCCACCATTATTTGAAATGCGTCATCATAGCTAATCTCTTCTTTGGCTGCTTCTCCGACTAATGGAACACTTAAATCATAGGCATGCAGTTCTTTGAGCTGAAGTCGCTTTTTGCGAAACTTCATATAGTCATCCATATAAGGTAAGTTCTTTCTTGTAGTCTCAATTAAATTATTATACACTTCTACTGGGACTTGGTCTCCAAACAAACTTTTTTCTAAAGCAGAAGGATAATTTCTTAATTTTGCTGTTTTTACATTATTTTTCACTGCAGCACTAAAGGTTGTTGCAATCGTATTTTTCATGCCTATATATGGTTTATAATAGGCTAGGTATGCTTCTTTCCGTACATTTCGATCTTCACTTTCGATTCTTTTTGCATACATTCCCCTTGTTAGCTCAATTTTTTCTCCATCTTCATTTGTTACTTCTCCAAATGTAATATCTGCATTATTTATCATTCCGAATACATTGCTCGGTACACCTAATGCTTCTCCTAGTTCGGACAAAATCTCTTCTTTTTCTTTGCTTAATACATGCTTCTTATAGCGAAAAGACTCTAATAAGTCTTTTTCAAAATAAGCTAATCCTGTCTCAGCTTTTATGTAGGCTTTTAATTTGCTTTCTTCTAATGACAATAAAAAAGGCATAAAAAAGGAGGTAGCTCTACTATATTTCTGCCCTACATAGCGAGCTTTTTCAATTAGACTTTGGGCATGGGTATTACGCGTATCTAAGTCTAATAGAAGCATTCCATAAGCATATACTTTTCGATAGATAAAACTAGTTTCCTCTGATAAAGTAAGATATGCTAATAAGCTTGCCCCGTCTGAAATATTACTATTGAAAGTGGCAAGCTCCTCGATTTTTTTCTCCAATAATTGAAGATCGTTTTCCCAATCTTCTTCTGTTTTATAAATATCCCTCAAATTCCATTTTTCCAAATCTGTAACTTCTTCCCTTGTTTTATATGTATTCATAAACTTCCTCCTATTCATTGGTTTTCTATATTTCACTTGTTATCATGAAATGAAAAGATATGTTTATGCTTAAATCATACCTAGCCATATCCTATTATGTAAAGTATAAACGCTTCTATCGAATTGTACGGGAGTTTTCCAAAATTATCATTATTGTTCCATAATACTTTTTTTCAATACTTGTAATAATTGGAGGTCGATTGAACGGAATTTGTCTAATAAATAACAAAGCTTTGAAGAGAATCCATAAGAAATAGCTTGCCAAACTTCTAGAAACTATGTTATATTAATCAAGCGATGAGCTATATTGAATAAGTCAATGAACATTATTGCGCTATGTGGAGCGTAGTTTATTGCCTCAATACGTAGGACACATTTGTAGTGTCCCTAACTGCCGATAAACTTTTGTTTATTGGCAGTTTTTATTTTTATATGTCCATACAAAAAGCTATCCTTTTTTTGCAGGGAAAAACCTCACTGATTTTTCAGAGTGAAAATACAGTGAGGCATCCCATTTAGGATAGCTGTTATGTTTATTACAAATATAATTTATTACGATTATTATGCGGTTAATTCCTTTAACTCTTCTGTTAAACGATAAAATTGTTCCTTGTCACCAGCAATTAATGTTTTGTCAATTTGTTTTTTTAGCTCAGCTTTTCGAAAGTCGTAAAGGGCTTTTTCTAATACCATTTCAGCGAATAAAGAATCAACTACATTTCCTACAGACTGTTTTGGAGCATTTAATAAATACTTTTCCATTTGAATCAACCCCTTGTTCTTTTTTACATTATAGCAGTAATTTTCTGATAATTCAAATACTTTTTTTCGAGGAAATTTATTCCTTTTAAAACTTTTATAAAAAAGTGGATTTATGTATAGGCTATTGTCTCTTTTTCATGTATTCTTGATAGAGGTTAGGAAAGGGGAGTTCAAAATGAGTTATAAAATGATCGTATTAGATATGGATGATACTTTATTAACAGATAACCATACTATCTCAGATGCAACAAAAAAAGCTTTAATGCTAGCACAAGAAAATGGCGTTAAGGTGGTCCTTGCATCTGGAAGACCAACATATGCTATCGAAGATGCTGCAGAAGAGTTGAGGCTTGCTGAATATGGGAGTTTTATTCTTTCTTTTAATGGTGCAAAAATAACAAATTGTAAAACGAAAGAAGAACTATTTAGTAGTACATTACCACCAGAAACCGTTCATGATCTTTATGATTTAAGCCAAAGGGAAAATGTGTGGATTCATACTTATATGGAGGATGAAATCATTACACAACAGAATAATCCATTCACTGAAATCGAAGCAGATATTACCGGCTTACCTATTAAGACAGTTTCCGATTTCAAACAAACTGTTTCCTCTCCTGTCGTAAAGGTATTAATGGTGAAAGAAGAAGAGCATCTTAAAGTAGTAGAAGCAAAGCTACAACAAGAGTTAGCAGAACATTTAAGTGTCATGCGCTCTAAACCATTTTTCCTTGAATTTACGGAATTAGGAGTTACTAAAGGGACAAGCCTCGCCATTCTCATTGAAAAACTGGGCATTACAAGAGAAGAAGTCATTGCTATTGGTGATAGTTATAATGATGTAGCGATGATTGAATTTGCTGGCCTTGGTGTTGCGATGGGAAATGCCCCTGATGATGTAAAGGCGCTTGCTGATTACGTGACAGATACTAATAATAACGATGGTGTTGCAAAAGTTATCCATACTTTTATTCTAGACCCTGTTACTACCAAGTTAGTGTAATTATATTGTTTGATATAATTTTATCTTTCAGTAAAAATAACAAAGGAGTATACCTAATCAGAATAGGTATACTCCTTTTAACATAGCAATTACTTATATCCACTAATTTCGTTACTCACTCTTCCTCGTCTGGATCATTAAAAACTTTTATCGTTTTAAAAGCCAAGTTCACTTTAAAATGAAGATTCCAATTACTACGAAGGACCTCTATCTCATGGTCTTGAACAGCAACACACAAAACAACATCTCCATCCCAATCCATTAATACATATTCATTTTGGTTTGAGAATAATTTATAGTCTTTATGTGCTATTAAATTCCAGCCAAAATTTAGCGTGTGGCTTTTATTAGACATTAAGATGCTCCTTTATTTTCCTTGTAAAGGAATTATTTCACTTCAACTGTCCAGCCGAATGGATCTTCTTGTCTTCCATTTTGGATATCAGTGATTATCTTATATAAATTCGATGCCAATTCTCCTGTTTCTCCATTATTTATGATTATTTTTTCTTCGTTCCAGAAGAATTCACCAATTGGAGAGATAACAGCAGCTGTTCCTGTACCGAATGCTTCTTCTAATTGACCGTTTTTATGGGCTTCAAAAATTTCAGCAATCGAAATTTTTCTTTCTGTAATAGGAATATTCCAATGCTGAAGAAGCTCCATAATACTTCTTCTTGTTACCCCCTCTAAAATGCTTCCATTTAACTGAGGTGTGACTACTTCTCCGTTTATTTTGAAGAATACGTTCATTGCGCCAACTTCTTCAATATATTTCTTTTCTACTCCATCTAACCAAAGAACTTGAGAGTAGCCTTTTTCATTAGCAATTTGTTGTGCTTTTAAGCTTGCTGCATAGTTACCAGCTGTTTTTGCTGACCCAGTACCACCTGCAACTGCACGTACATATTCATTTTCAACGAAGATTTTTACTGGTTTAACGCCTTCTTTATAATACGAACCTACTGGTGATAAAATGATCATAAATTTATAGCTAACAGATGCTGCTACACCTAAATAAGGCTGAGTAGATATAACGAAAGGTCTTATGTATAAAGAGGTTCCTTCTCCATTTGGAATCCATTCTCTATCGATATTAATTAATTGTTTTAAAGCATTTAAGGCAAACTCTTCATCTATTTCAGGTATACAAAGTCTGTCATTTGATTTATTTAAACGCTCCATATTTTTTTCTGGTCTAAATAAAAGGACTTTGCCTTCTTTCGTTAAATAAGCTTTTAACCCCTCGAAAACTGCTTGTCCGTAGTGGAAAATAACAGAAGCAGGATCTAAAGTAATCGGTTGGTATGGAAGAATTTGTGCATCATGCCATCCTTTATCGACTGAATAATCCATCATAAACATATGGTCAGTAAACACTTTACCAAATACTAATGTTGCTGGATCCGGTTTTGGTTTCTTTTCTTTTGCTAATGTTACAGTGATTGTTTGTTCTGTCACGTTCCATTCTCCTTATCATAAATATTATTTCTATTTATTATAACGCAAAGTTTCTATAGAGAAAGTAATTTTGATAAAAAGTTAGAAATTATTTTGCGTAGCTAAGGAAATGATAAGTAACTTTTTTGAAAAAATTTCCACAAATCATTTTATAGCTGTATTAAAAAAGCCAATAAAAAAACAACCAAATCTACATTATGTAAATTTGGCTGCACTATTAATTCCAATGCTTTGTATCATCTAAAAGTTCATCAATTTCTATGTCGATTAAATTCCATGAGGATATTTCCTGCTCTAAATCAGTTGTGTTTGTTAAAATTTCGTCAATGTCGGTTCTAATTAAATGCATGATTGCCTCCTTTAAAACCGTCTTAATTCTGTCTAGAGATTACGCCTAATATAATTTCCAAGCTGGAAACGGTTATATTTATTATAGCATTTACCCCTGTTTACATATAATAAACCTGCTTTACAAATTGATTACACCTTATAGACAAAATGATGAAATTCTTTATTACAACGAGAAATTATAAGAACATGTTATAATAATCAATACTATCTATTACAATGGATATAGTTTTAAGAGGAATTGAGCTATCTCTGTTTCTCTTTCGTTTAATTCGTTAGAAATTAGCTGTCTACCTTTAGTTTATCCATTTTCACTTGATTCATTCGTTATGCATGGTCTTCTCTTTGGTTATACTGGTTAGACAACTGGAGGTTATTCAAATGACAAAACTATTAAAATGGGTACTCACCCTTCTTATCATATATGCGGCATATAATTTCTTTATTAAAGAGAGGGAAGATACTGCGATAAATACGGTTTCTGAAGAAATAGAAAATAGTATTAATCAAGAATCTATTACTTCCTTTATTCAGACACTTACAAGAGAATTAAATGGCCTAAAGTCAATTTTTCAGGACGCACAGGACTTTCTCCCAGACTGGAATGTGGAGAAACATTCCGCAGATATTCCTAAACCTGTATTGGAAACACCAAAGGACTATCCATTTTCTATCTATAATATTTCCCTTGGAGATGAGCAACAAAAGGTTGAAAAGTCACTTGGCGCTCCGCAACGAGTAACGGAAAATGAATACGGAATTTCTTGGATTACTTATCATAACAATTATCATAACTTTGTAATGATAGGTTATGATGACAATAATAAAGTAGCGGCTCTATATACAAATCAGGATTTAATTGCTTCTAGTTACGGTATCAAAAAGGGAACGAAGAAAGAACAAGTGTTAGATACATTGGGTGAGCCTTTAACAGAGTTAAGAAAAGGACTGGTTTCTTATAAAATGGCTGAAGATCGTGATTATGAAATGTTTGCTCTCGAAGATTCCTATGTCACTGTTTTTTTTGATAAACATGAAAATAACACTGTTACCGCTCTTCAAATCATCAGCTCTTCCTTAGAAGATAATCGGAAAGATTTTTATGTGGATGGTACTGAGAATCTCAAAGAAGGCTTTGAATATCAATTATTTGATTTAACAAATGCAAGTAGAGTAAATAATAATTTAAATCCTTTAACATGGGATGAAGCAGTAAGAGAAACAGCCCGCAAACACAGTTTAGACATGGCAGAAAATAATTATTTCAGCCATACCAATCTTGAAGGCGAATCACCATTTGATCGGATGCTTAACGATGGAATACACTACAGTATGGCAGGCGAGAATTTAGCTTATGGCCAAAACAGCAGTGTTTTTGCACATGAAGGCTTAATGAATTCAATGGGGCATCGCGAAAATATCTTACAAAAGGATTTTGCATCCTTAGGCGTCGGAGTTGCCTTTAACAACGATGCTCAGCCATACTATACAGAGAATTTCCTTACAAAATGAGGATTGGACAAAAACTAAGTCGTACCATTGAGCTATAGACACTTAGCTTTCCTCTCCATCCACTTCGTTTTAAAAGCTATTTCCTAAAAATATTGATTTTCCTAGAAAAATCAATTAGTTGGAAAAAAGGAGCATCCTGAATTTGCATAAACTCCTGTAAGATCAGCAAGAGGCCCACGGAAAGCAAGTGTATTCAGGATGCTAGAATGATCAACAAACGTGCCTGAAACCGTCTTTTTTAACAATGATAAAAAATGCGAACAGCTATACTTTATTTAGTATAATCGTTCGCATTTATCACTTGCTAAATAATATGATTCCTACCTCATTTTGCGCAATTTTTCAGTTTCTGTTTTCTGTCTCAGGAAATTAATCAACTAGCTATTTACCATTTACCCTCTACTAAATAATTAAATTTCCAATCATCCATATTAAGAAAAAGCTAATCACAATGGATAAATTTGCAGCAGTGCCGACAAAGCGTTGGTTATATTTAAACTCTATGCTATATGGAAGCACACAAGATGCCATTGGTAAGATTAAACAGATTAATATTGTGTAGCGGAACATTTCTTCAGCTGGCCAAAGAAAAAAAGCGAGAAATCCTAATAAGAGACCGGTACCATACCTAATCCCAAGTACTCTTCCAATTCCTTTCCAATACTTCTTGTCAATCGAGAAATTCAAATAGATGCCAAGCAATAATAATGAAAGTGGCATATTTGCTTTCGAAATAGTACCCGTTACATCGATTATTTGATGAGGCAAGTGGATACCTGTAATATTAATGATGAAAATAAAAACATATGTCATCAATGGTATGGATTTTGAAAGCTGCCCTGCTACATGCTTTGCACTAAGTACTGTTCCTTCTTTCGAATAATAACTCCCAATTAAATAACTAATCCCAAAAGTAACGATAGCATTGCCAATATCAAACATGCCGAAATACTTGATTCCTTCCGTCCCCCAAATTCCTTGAACTAAAGGATATGCAAAAATGCCAATATTAAATCCAGGGATGAGCATTCCTAACATCCCTTTTTCCTTATTTTCTTCCTTTCGAAATAAAAAAAGTCCGAAAACACTAATGACTATTCCATAAAATAGGCCAAGGAAAACTAACAAAAGCAAGGAATTCTCAATAATAACATTATGTAAGGTAGAGATAATTAAACAAGGTAAAGTGATATTAAAGATAATCCGAGCTAATCCTTCTCCATCCTTTTCTTTAATAATATTTTTCTGTTTAAAGAAATAACCGATTGCGATGATAATAACCGAATACAAAAATTGGGTATTAAAATTTTCCATTCTCTAATTTCCCCTAACTATTAAGTTACAACTACTAATGAACCTACTATACTACTATTCGGATTGCTTTTAAAGGCTTAGTTTCGAAAAAAAGGATTGGATGCGTGACAAGACAAATAATCTTATCAAACGAATCTAATCCTTTTTAAATGGTTCTATTTAAAAGCTATTGCTTTCACTTACAGTATTATTTATTTCTTTCAATCTGCGAATATCAAGACGAATTAATAATGACACTGCCAGTGATACAATAAACATACAAGAAAATACAAGCAGTGTTCCTTGATAGCTACCTGTCGTATCACGAATCCATGATACGATGCTAGGACCAGCAACACCGGCAGCGGACCAAGCTGTAAGAATGTATCCGTGAATAGCGCCAAGTTGTTTTGTACCAAATAAGTCGCCAATATAGGCTGGTATAGAAGCAAATCCTCCACCGTAACAAGACATAATGATAAATATAATGATTGAAAAAGCAATGTAATGATGCAAATGAGGAAGAGCAAAGAATGCTACTACTTGTATTGCAAAAAATAATGTATATACATTTGGTCTTCCAATATAATCAGAAATAGCAGCCCAAGCAATTCTTCCTGCACCATTGAAAACGCCCATAATACCAACAAGTGTTGCAGCTCCAGCTACAGACATTCCTGCTAATTCTTGGCCCATTGGAGAGGCAACAGCGAGAATGGCAATCCCACATGTAATATTGATAAATAACATAATCCATAATGCCCAAAACCGTTTCGTTTTTACTGCTTCATTTGCTGTTAACTGTGACAAATCTTCTCTTACTTTCATGTGGCCAGCTTCCACAGATTGCTTAAACCCTTTTGGCATATATCCTTTTGGTGGTGCTTCTAAATATTGTGCGGAACAAAGAATAACAACAAAATATACTGCTGCAAGAATATAAAAGGTATTAGATATCCCAACCGAATTAATCAAATGATTCATTACCGGACTACTAATCATCGAAGCAAAGCCAAATCCCATTATCGCTAATCCTGTTGCTAAACCTCTACGATCCGGAAACCATTTAACCAATGTTGATACAGGAGTAATATAGCCAACACCTAAACCAATTCCGCCAAACATACCGTAAGTGATATAGAGTAATGGTAAAGATTCAATGCTTGTTGCAAATCCAGCACCAGCCATCCCTA
Source organism: Bacillus sp. 522_BSPC (assembly GCF_001076885.1). Lineage (GTDB taxonomy): Bacteria > Bacillota > Bacilli > Bacillales > Cytobacillaceae > Niallia > Niallia hominis. Next base: position 19,441 of record NZ_JVDT01000066.1, on the reverse strand, counting down.
TCCCAAACATGAAGGCAGAAAGTCTGCCAGCAGCACGAGGACCATATTTTTCGACAAAGTGACCGAGAAAAGCTGCGGATAATCCTAAAAATAAGATAGCGATACTAAATGTCCATGAAATATTTGTTAAACTCCAGTTAAATTGAGCTTCAAGCGGCTTTGTAAAAACACTCCAAGCGTATACAGACCCGATTGAAATATGAATCCCAACTGCAGATAATGCAATTAACCAACGATTTTTTGTTTTCATATAAACCATACCCCTATTATATTATTTAGCGTTCTTAACTTTTAACAAAGCTGTTTTCCAAAAGATTGTTGTTTTTTTAATAGAAAATATGAATTAGTTGCCAAAATAGAGCAGCAAGAAATATACTTAGACTCCTGTGGGATTAGCGAGACAGTCCTAAGGCCCTGCAGGAGCGAAGCGACGAAGCGGCTAAAGCGCAAGGCCAACGGAATGTGAAGGGTATTCCGGCTGCGGGCGATAGCAACAAACTATGCGAAAACAGCCATTAACAATAATAGCTTTATTCACTATAAGAAATAGCAAGCGGTTCTGCCGCCTTTCTAACCCCATTTATCGCTAATTCAACCGTTTCATTTGTATGCAATACAACTGCCATTCTTCTTCCTTTTGTTGTTCTCGGCTTACCAAACACACGCACTTGGGTATTTTCGACCGACAATGCATCATTCAAACCAGTAATTAAGTAAGTTTCACTTTCTTTTGTTGCTTTTATAGTCTTGCTAGCACCAGCAGCATATAATTTTACACCAGTAATGGGATAACCAAGAATGGCTCTAACGTGCAAAGCAAATTCAGATAGGTCTTGGGTAATCATTGTAACCATCCCTGTATCATGAGGTCTTGGTGATACTTCACTGAAATATACGCCATTTGCTGTTAAAAATAATTCCACACCAAATAGTCCGTACCCTCCTAGACTATCTGTTATTTTCTTTGCTACCTCCTCTGCCTGTGCTAGTTGGTCAGCTGACATAAAATGAGGCTGCCATGATTCAATATAATCGCCATCCTTTTGTGTGTGACCAATCGGAGGGCAGTAGGTTGTGCCACTAACAGAACGGACTGTTAAAAGAGTTATCTCAGATTCAAAGGAAATAAATTCCTCTACAATGACACGAGTTTTCTTTCCTCTTCCGCCATCTACCGCTTCTTTCCAAGAGGATTCGATATCTTCCGCACTCTGGCAAATGCTTTGACCTTTGCCAGAGGAACTCATGACAGGCTTAATTACACATGGAAATCCAATCTTATGTACTGCTTCTTCCAGTTCTTTTATGTCATTTGCGAAGGCATATTTTGCTGTTGGTATTTTTAGTGTTTCGCTTGCCAATCTTCTAATCCCTTCACGATCCATCGTTAAATAAGTAGCGTTTGCGGTCGGAACTACCGTATAGCCCTCATTTTCTAAATCTAATAGAGTACTAGTCGCGATTGCCTCTATTTCAGGAACAATATAATCAGGCTTTTCTTTTTCGATAAGCCGTTTCAATTGGACACCATCTAGCATATCTACTGTATATGAACGATGTGCCACTTGGCTTGCTGGTGCGTTGTCATAGCGATCAACAGCGATTGTTTCCACTCCTAAGCGCTGTGCTTCAATAATGACCTCTTTCCCTAATTCCCCAGAACCTAATAACATGATTTTTCTTGCTTGTGAAGTATTTGGTGCTCCTACCACGATGCCAATCCCCCTAAACAAAATAATTATTCCTTTATTCTGCATAATAACGTAAAATCATCCTCTATTCAAGGGTTTTTTTCTCTAATTCCGAACAATTTTAGTTAGGTTGTATAAATAATTCGTATTTTCAACAAAAGTGAAATCGCTATATTTATGTAACTCATCCATTCTTTTTATGGACATACAAAAAAAAGCATCGGAATATTTCCAATGCTTTTTTTAGGTTGCTTTTCTTTTCTATGAAAATAATTACTCTCTACCTACACTTATAAAGTTTAATTGATTAAGTAGCAAATGGATTTATGTGGTCATTTTGTTGCTGTCAGAAAAATGAGAATAAATGAGTTCTCCCCTACTTATGGTCGCTTTTACTCTGCCTCTATATGTCTTTCCGATATAAGGGCTAATTTTATTTTTGTAATATAAATCTTCCTTTTTCAAGATAAACTTTTCATTTACATCCACTATTGCTATATCAGCATCATATCCTTTCAGAATGCTTCCTTTATTTGGATAGAGACCAAAGCGTCTTGCAGGATTAGTACTTGTAATTTTTGAAATCATTTCTAACGGAATTCCTCTTTGCCAATATCCTTCTTCTAGTAACACAGAAAGCGTTGTTTGACACCCTGAAATACCTCCCCATGCTTCGAGAAGATTTCCCATTTTCATAGAGGGCAAAGATGGGGAGTGATCAGAGCCAATTACATCAATCTCTCCCTTTCTTATAGCCTCCCAAAGATTATCTACTTCCTGCTTTGACCGTAATGGTGGTGCACATTTTGCAGCTGCTCCTAGCTTCTCTAAGTCATCCATTGTTAAAGATAAGTAGTGTGGACAGGTTTCCACACTTATATCAAGCCCTCTTCGTTTTGCTGCTAAAATTGGCTCTAGAACATCTGCGCTGCTGATATGAACAATATGCAGCCTACATTTCGTTGCCTCTGCATAAGCAATGATACGTTGGACTGCTTCTATTTCTGAAAAAATCGGTCGAGCATTCGAAAAAGCTAATGCTATATGGTCACTTTCCCTATTAATCTCCTTTCCTAAAAACTCTGTAATCGTATCACTTTCCGCATGGACAGCTAAAATACTATGTAATTCTGCTATTTTTTTCATCGCCTGTAAAAGTGTGCGATCATCAGCACTTTGAAAGTCATCGATTCCGCTATTGGACATAAACGCTTTAAAGCCAATTACTCCACATTGCAATAGCTTTTCTAGTTCATCTAGATTACCAGGTACAACTCCGCCCCATAACCGATAATCAATCACTGATTTTTCTTTGGCCAACCCATTCTTTAGATGAAATGCTTGTTCTGATGTTGTTGGTGGATGACTGTTTAACGGCATATCAAAGAATAATGTTGCGCCGCCAGCAGCTAAGCTTTTACTACCGGTTTCCAATCCTTCCCACTCACTTCTTCCTGGCTCATTAAAATGCACATGTGAATCAATAATACCAGGAAACAAATATAAGCCTTCTGCATCAATGATTTGTTTTGCTTTAGTTTCCTTGATATGTAATCCTATATCTACTATTTTCCCATCTTTTATCAAGACGTCTGCTTTTGATAATTTCTCCTCATTAACAATGATTCCATTTTTAATTACTAAATCAAATTCACTCAAAATGCTTCAGCTCCCTCGATATGTCTGATATCCCCAACCAGATAATAATAAAGGAATATGATAATGCTTTTGTGTTTCGTCTGTATAAAAACGAATAGGGATTGTCGTTAAAAAGTTGTTTTTCACTTCTAATCTTTGAAAGTATTCTTTTACAAAAAATACTAATTCATATTCTCCGTTATCCACTTTCTCTAATAATATAGTATCTACTCTGCCATCCTCATTGGTTATTCCCTTTGAAATAAAACTTCTAGCTGAATCTGTTAATTTCCATAATTCTACTTTTATTGATGCTCCTGGTTTTCCTTGTGTTACATCCAATACATGAGTTGTGATTCCAGTTTTCATATTTATGCACCTTGTCCTTTTGTCTCTAGTTTCACGATATCATTTAATCGGAATTTCGAAATGGCAAATATTTGCGTTAAGGCTGTTTGAAATTCTTGCTCTTTTGAATGATTTAATCTGTCCTTCATCGCTTTATAGATGCTGTCCTTTGTATGTCCCTTTACTGCTAATATAAATGGAAAGCCAAATTTTTCGGAATATGCTTTATTTAATGCTGCAAATTCCTGATATTCTTTTTCTGAAAGTGCATCAAGTCCAGCTCCTTTTTGCTCTTTTACGGATGAATCCGTCATTTTCAGCTTTCCTCCTAAATCAGGATGTGCTCGAATTAAGTCCAATTGATCTCCAATAGGAGCCTCTGTTACTGCCTGTACCATCAATTGGTAGAGTACTTGTAGACTGGGAAAGGGGTGATAATCCCATGTCTTATTGGCAATCCAAGGACTATACTCAAATACCCAACCGATTTTTTCTATAAACTCTTGTCGATTCATTCCATTGATTTCTTCTATCGAATACATATCCTCATTCCTTCCGTATAGGCTTGATTAATCTTTTTGTGTTAAAAGGTCGACTGCCCGTAAAATCCCTTCATAGCCTGTGCACCGACATAGATTACCAGATAATGCTGTTAGCACTTCTTTTTTAGTTGGTTGTTCCTTGTCATCAAGCAAAGCTTTTAAAGCTATAACCATACCTGGGGTACAATATCCACATTGAAGAGCCCCTGCCTGCAAAAATGCCTCTTGAATTGGATGAAGTTTCTCTTCTGCTAAACTTTCAATCGTAAAAATCTCTGCATCCTCTATTTGATATGCCATGATTAAACAGGAGTTCACCAATTTTCCATTCATAATGACAGAACATGCTCCACATCTTCCTACCTCACAAGCTATTTTCGTTCCTGTCAGAGATAAAGAATCTCGAACAATATCGACTAGACGAGACGTTGGAGAGAGTGATAGTTCTTGTTGTTTTCCGTTGACTTTAAAGCGTGTTACTCTTTCTATTACCTTTTTGCTTTCCATTACACTCCTCCTATTTCGTTAATATTCTATGTTAATCTCTTTCAAAATCATCTCTGATTGAACCGGCAGCTTATTCAGCCAAATTCCAGTAGCATCATGAATCGCGGAAACAATCGCTGGCGCAACTGCAACAGTACCAATTTCTCCTACTCCTCTTGGTCCATATATATCACCACTAACTAAGTCTTCCATTGCAAAAACATTGGTTTCTTTTGGAATATCTAATATAGTCGGAATCAAATAAGTATCAAGGTTTTCTGTCATATAGCGGCCATTTTCCATAACAGCGTCTTCCATAAGCGTAAAGCCTAATCCCATATTAGCACCGCCTTCAATCTGGCCTAAATAGCCCATCGGATTTACAACCGGGCCTGCTGAAATGACATGGTCCATTTTTACGACCTTTACTCTCCCTGTTAAAACTTCTACCTCAACTTCTACTGCTACACCTGCAAATGTATATAAAAAATGTCCTCCATCAATGGAATGGGGAGTAGTTGGAAAATGATAGCTAGTAGTAACAGATGGAAGCTCTTCAAGAGATGTTGCCAATTCTTTATAGGTCAATAACAGCTGGGCTTCCTTATTTTCTTCACTCAGCCAAATTCCTCTTTTGCCAAGGCTAAGATTCTTAATCGGTGCATTCGTTTGTTTTCCAGCAGCAGTAAGTATTTTTTCTATAAAAGGAGTTTTTAATTTATTTACACCTAGCCATACCATATTTGTCGCTCTAGATGCTGTCGATGATCCGGAATGAGGCACTTTTGCGGTATCTCCAATGATTATTTCTACATCATTTGTGTCACAGTTAAATGTTTCAGTCATGATCATATCAATTGTTGGAATTAATCCTTGCCCACATTCCTCAAAACCAAAGGAAACCTCTAATCTCCCCTCTTTATTTAGGGATATGCAAGCACCAGATGGGTCTGGTCTACCATAACCAAGTCCTCCCCCGTGCATTGTGATGCTATATCCCTTCCCTTTTAGCTTCCAGTCACTCAAAGATTGCCATTCTTCATTCTTTTGAAGAATGGGTGATTTGATGATTTCTGTAAGAACTGCATGTGCTCCGTCAGTAGGAACTATCGGCTGTTCAACAGGTCCGGGATCATCTGTTTGCCGCAAGTTTTTTATGCGCAATTCTGTTGAGGATATTCCGATTTTTTCTGCTAAGCGCTCTATCTGTGTTTCTAGGGCAAAGGTGATTTGATTTCCGCCAAATCCTCTAAATTCACCTGCCACACCGTTATTTGTATAAACAGAATAACCCTTTACATCTATATTCTCGATACGGTAGGGACCAGCACTATGCTCTACAGCAAAATCAAGTACAGCAGGACCTAATGTAGCATAAGCACCTGTGTCCGCAATGATTTTCACCTGATGTGCAAGTAGTTTTCCTGCTTTATTTGTTCCTGTTTTCATCTCAATTTTCATTGGATGCCTTTTTAAGCCAGCTTTTATAGAAACTCTTCTAGATTGATGAATCTTTACTGGTCGCTTCGTTTTTAAGGATAAGATACTAATATACGGCTGAATGTTCAGTTCATCCTTGCCTCCAAATGACCCTCCAATCGGACTTGAAATGATGCGGATTTTTTCAGGTTCCATCCCTAGAATTCTAGAAAGCTGTAATTGATCTTTAAAACCATGCTGCGTTGGAGCATATACAGTTATTCCGCCATCGTCATTTGGAACTGCTACCCCTCCTTCTGTTTCCATATATGTATGCATTTGCCTTGGTGTATGATATGTTTCTTCTATAAGGAATTCACACTCATTAAATATGTCCTCTATTGTCGTTTCTCCCTTTCTAAAAGCAGCCTTGTGAAGGAGATTACCATCTTTATGTAACTTTATAGAAGATTCCGTCAAAGCAATTTCCGGATCTGTAACAGGTTGTAACGGACTATACTTAACTTTAATTAAGGAGATTGCCTTTTCTGCAATTTCTTTTGTTTCGGCGGCCACTGCTGCAATAGCATCACCCACATACCTCACTCTGTCCTCACATAAGACTGGTTGATCTTGTATGACAATTCCGAAGCCATTTAAGCCTGGGACATCCTTATGTGTAATTACAGCTGCAACACCAGGAAGTAATTCAGCTTCTCCTGTATCAATCGATACAATTTTCGCATGTGGATGCTCACTTCTTAGCACTGTCCCATATAGCATTTGCGGAAAACTCATATCTGTTAGATACTTAAGTTCCCCAGTTACTTTAGGTGCACCATCTCGGCGAATTTTCCATCTTGCGCCTGCGCTAGTTATATCAAGAACCATAAAATTACTCCTTTCTTTGCTTTTTAACAAAATCTTTTATAGTTGCAAGAAATAGGTTTGCTGCAACTTTTTTACGATAGTCTGCTGTTACAAAGGGATCAGTATAGGATGAAAAATCATCTTGAATCTTTTTATATAAACATGACCAATCAATCTCTTTCATTCCTTTATTAAGCTCTTCTTCCGCTAAAGTAAGTCGACAAGGGAGATGTGCGCCTCCGCCTATTGATAGCTTTGCTTTTATGTTGTATTCTTCATACTCTAGATATCCTGCAACAGAAATAATAGCTGCAGTAAAGGTTTCTCGTCTGCCAATTTTTTTAAAGAAGGAGTAATTTTGTGCATTAATGATTGGAATAAAAATATTTGTTAATAATTCAGATGATGGAGGAGTTGGTTTTGCGAGCCATTTTCTTAAAGAAATCATCTTTTCCTGTTCGCCATTGTAAAAGGATAATTGTGCCTCTAAAACCAATAAAACCGGTATCGTATCTCCAATTTTGCTACAAATATTGCCACCGATTGTTCCTCTGTTACGCACTGCAGGAGCGGCTATCTTTTCACAAGCTTCTGCAAGAATAGAAGCATTATTTCGAACAAATGAGTTATTCAAGCAATCAGAGATGGTCATAGCTGCACCAATTCTCAAGTATAACTGTCCATCCAATTGGACTTCTTCTATTCCTTTTAATTCTGGCAATTTCTCTGTGCTTATTAGATGTTTTGGTTTTTCTACACCAGCTTCCCAATTAATTTGGAGAATAGTTCCACCAGAAATAATCGTATTATGTTGGACAATTAAATTCTGAATGTCAGATAAATTGTTAGGTATCTCGACTGAAGTTGGATACGTTTCGGCAGATATTTTCATCTTGTTCCCTCCTTGCTAGCGCTTTTTCATAATCGCTTTTTGTATCTATATCGATAAAATATATTTCTTCTGAAAATTCAATCTTTTTCCCTTGCAGTGCTCCATTGTTTAATAGTTTTCTAGCTCCCCAATCTCCTTTTAATGGTTTTATATTTTCATATACATTTGGATGGAATAAAATTGGAGGCATTATTACTCCATTATACATGCTTGCCACATATTCTTCTGGTGGTTTTAAATTGATTTTTACTAGTTTGCTTAACATATTTGCAGTCACAAACGGCTGATCTGCTAAGCATACAAGGATTTTATCAGACTTTCTTTCTACTGCAGCCGCAAATCCAGCCTTTAAAGAATAAGATTGCCCTAGATCAGCCTCTTTGCATCTAATAATTTCCCCTTTTTTTCCGAATAGTTGATTTTTATTTTCTAGAGATATCCAATCTAAAGTGTCATCTGGTTGAACAATGACTAAGGAATAATCAATAAAAGAAGCGGCTAATAATTCGGATAAAGCTGCATTACCAATCGTATTCTGCCCGAGGGTTAGCGATAATTTATGTTCTCCCATCCTACTGCTCTTCCCAGCAGCCAAATAGATCGCTGTAATCATTGCTTAACCATTGCTTCAGACTTTTTCGTATTTTTCAGCTGAATTAATTCCGCTACAATACTAATCGCAATTTCTTCCGGACTTTCTGAATGTATAGCCAAACCAACTGGATAACGAATCCAGTCTTTATCCTTTTTTCCAGCTAATAATCTTTCCGACCTTTTTTTGGATCCAAGGAGGCCTAAGTACTTTGTCTTTCTAGCTTGGAAGTAATCGACTATTTCTTGATCCTTCATAAAGCTATGCGTCATTGTAAGAACATAATCATTTTCTGTGGGGTTTATTGCTTCCATTACTTCCGTTGGCGAGCCAATAATATATTCTTTGGCATATGGAATATTCTCTTTCTTACAATAGCTTTGTCGCCAATCTGCTAAAATGACATAAAATCCTGCTTTACTAGCAAAATGCACAACGGGCTTTGCATCTGGTCCCGCTCCATATAGGATTAATTTGGGCTGAGGCTCGAATGATTGAGTGAATGAAATCATGTCACTAGGAGAGCATATGAATTCTGAGATAAAGGATGTTCCATTTGGATACTCCTTTTTTGCTTCAACACTTATCTTATTTTCCATCTGTTTATTTAATTGATTAAATTTTTTAATAAGTTCTACATTTTCGCCATTATTTAAATGGTGCTGTATTTTTTGAAAAATTTGTCTTGTTTCCATAGTAACCGGCTCTACCATAATATAAATTTTCCCATCACAGCCGACACCTTGCCCCCAAGATAAATCATCTTCAGAGCGTAAATCGTATTCCATCAGAAATGGTTCAGCATATTTTTGCATGTCAATCCTAGCAAGTAAATCCTCCTCAACACATCCACCGCTAAGCAAGCCTTTCTCCATACCTTTATCCGAAATAAACATCATTGTGCCTTCTTTACGATAGGCTGAACCTTCTACCTTAACGATTGTAGCCAAATACCCTTGATTCTTCTTATTACTGACAGAATCAATAACAGAATAATGATCGGAAGACATCGACATTCCTCCAATAGTAAGTTTTTTAATATCTCGGTGTTACTTTTTATCACATATCATGTTATTACATCATATTAATTGCTATATTTTTATATGTCATTGGATTAATTATATAATAAAAACAAATAAATTTAGTCGATTTAAACAAATTTTCTAAATTATTCGTTATTTGTATATTTTTATCCGTCCTTTTTCATAAACAATCTATTTTACTAGCTTAATATATTTACATTTTCTTCATTATCATCTATAATGCACGTATCTTGCATTAATATATTCTTCTTTTCGTCTTTCTTATTTATACTTTTTATTTAATTAAATGAGGTGGACTATGAATAAAGAAATCATTAAATTTATCAGAAAAAATTATGAAATGACCCAAAGAGACTTTGCCCGCGTTTTAAATTGTAGTTTCGCATTAATTGCCTTGGTGGAAGTCGGAAAACGAAGAGTTAGTAAAGATTTAGAAAATAAGATTAGGCAAACGTTTAATATTGACGATCAAGATATCGCCTCCATTACATCAATATTAACGGAAATAAGTAAAGGGCTCCCTCCTTTTATGTAATGATAGTAGAAGAAAATAGAAAGTATTTACAGATCCAAAACGTTTATTCCAAGTAGATGTTTTCTATTTTCTTCTATGTTTAAAACTAATTTTAGTCTGCACCCTTTTTCCTTCATCTAAATAGGATAAAGAAGGATGAAAGGAGGAGTAAAATGCCCATAAATGACCAAATCCCCCCGAACTCAAAGGTCTATCTTCCAAAACTTCCTGCAGAATCTTTAAATAATCAATCACATTTTCAACAAAATTATTTACAAGATTACTTATTAACTCAAAAACTTCAAAATGAATATTTAGCCACTTTAGTAACGAAATTTCAGGAAGAGTCTCTGGAAAAGCAGGAAAAGCATTTTAAGCAAATCAATGCAATTGATTCCAAATTGCAGTTAAATGATTCGGTAACTAAGGACCTATTAACAAAACTTGCTGTATTAGATGAGGATACAGCAAAAATTGAAGAGCAATTAGCTTCCCTTGTAACACTATCCAAAGAACAAAAAGAAATAATAAACGAAGAATCACTTCGCAACACTGCTTTATTTGACCAGTTAACATTTCAGGAACAAGACATTTCCTTAATTGCTAAGAAAATGGATGAATTTAATGATCTTGCTACTGATATGAAAACGAAATTGGATGAAACAGAGTCGAGCTATCATAACATATCGGAAAAGCTGGATATCCAAGAAATCTTTCACAAAACGATTATTGAAAACATCGAAGAAACAAATGGTAATGTAAATAGGCTGAGTCGACAAATAGAACATATGAAGGAAATTCTGTTTGAAAGGGTTCATTTTTTAGCCGAAAAAATTGAAAACAATGTGAAAAGCATTGCACAACCAATCCAACGCTTCTTTCTTCATTCAGAAAAGGATGAAACAATGAATAAATAAATACTATAAAGTTGTGTTTTCGTATTCAGACGACTTAATGAGCGTTTAAGGATGAGGCAAAAAAATTGTTAGCTATTGATGGTTGTTTAGCCACCAAATAAATTAATCCTCATTTCATTTTATGGTTTATATTTTTTAAGCGCCCACTATCTAGTGATGACTACGGCTAATAACAACTGAAAACAGTCATTAATAAGCTAATTAAAAAGCCAAACAATCACACGAAAGGATGATTGTTTGGCTTTTTTCTTTTGGCTGAATTAGTTATGCCCAGCATATTTTTAGTCAAGAATTTTTACAGATACTTGTTTTCTTCCCCAATTTAATGCTTCAGATGTGCTTGCGACATGGACATCGATTTTATTTCCTTTTATCGCACCGCCAGTATCACCAGCGATTGCTGTACCATACCCTTCAACATATACTTTAGAACCAAGTGGGATTACGTTAGGGTCAACGGATATAACCTTTTTATTGGGATTATCTTTTAAATTTATACCTGTAGCTGTTATACCAGAACAACCATTACAATCTGCTGTATAAGCGGTAGCAGTTACAGTAATTTCTTTTGAGCTTGCATCAGTATTTGTTTTTTCTGTCTTTTCAGCCTTTACCGTATTTACCGTATTCTTTGTCTTTACTGTATTGTTTACAGTTTGGGCAGCTGTTTTTGTTTCACTTTCCTTTGAAACTTTACTTTTTGAAACAATCAATACGTCACCTTTATGTATTGTATCGCTTTTAAGTTTATTCCAGCTCTTAATTTGTTCAACGGTTGTATTATATTTTTGAGAAATCTTCCAAAGATTATCTCCTGCTTTAACTTTATAATTCTTCACTTTTTGAAGTATTAATGTTTCGTTGACTTTGATGAGATCACTTTTTAAGTTATTCCATTTTTTTATATCTGTAACACTAACATTCTTCTTTTGTGAAATGGACCAAAGGGTATCTCCTTTTTCTACTTTGATTTCTTCCGCACCAACAAACGGAGCAGCTGTTGTCAGTAATGATGCACAAGTTACAATAGAAAAAATCTTTTTCATTTTTATACCTCCTCGAAAAAGCTCTAGTTGAGCTAACGGTATAATCTTAACATGAAAAAGCTCAAAAAAAAGAACAGGGAGTTGTTAATTCGATTACTTATATGACAATCAATTAACAATCACAATACGAATCGTCAGAATAATGAATTAATTAACCTCTGTTTGAATATAATATAATTTTTAATATTTTGTCTCTCACGGCTAACTGCCTATTATCGTAGTATGCATTGTCCCCTTCTAGCCACTTTTTCCTTTTTACCCACTGTTTATTTGCTTATTTACCTTGCTATTCTGTCCCAAATAGTTCCGAATGGTTTAACTTACAAAGAGCAGGTGATGGAAGACTATCCCTGCTCATGGATGTTTCGCATAATCTTAGTCTACTGCTGGTAAAGTGATATGGAAGCTTGTCCCTTTTCCTAGTTCGCTTTCTATATATACTTTGCCATTTAAATTTTCAATGATTTTAAAGCTTACCATTAAGCCTAGCCCGTTTCCGTCCTTTTTTGTCGTGAAAAATGGCTCGCCCAATTTCTTTAATTGTTCTTTTGACATACCAATCCCGCTATCTTTAATGACAATGCTAATGCTGTCATTCTCTTTTTTCACGATTATTTCGATGAAACCACCATTTGGCATTGCTTCTACAGCGTTTTTAATAAAATTCAAGAATACTTGCTTTAATTTATTCTCATCACATTCTACGAAAAAATTTGGATTTTCATAGGAGCGATGTAATTGAATTTTATTTTTCCGAAGCTGGTAATCTAAAATGGAAACGACATTATCCATGATTGGGAGTAATGGCTTCTTTTCTAATACAGAAACTGTCGGCTTCGATAAAAGCATAAATTCTTCTACTATTGAGTTTACCCTTTCGATCTCCTCTAAAATAATATCAAAGTATTCCTGTCTATCCTTTGCGGTTTCATCCATGCTTAGAAATTCAGCATACCCTTTAATAGATGTTAGTGGATTTCGAATTTCATGTGCAACGCCAGCAGCTAACTGCCCTACAGCTGCTAATTTATCTTGTCGATGAAGAATATCTTCCGTTCTCTTCTTTTCTGTTATATCATTTCTTATCGCTAAATATTGGTAAGGTTTATTGTTTTTATCTAAATAAGGGACAATGGTAGTATCTACCCAGTAATAAGAACCATCTTTTCTTTTATTTCTAATTTCCCCTTTCCAGATATCCCCTTTCCCAATTGTTTGCCAAACATTTCGGAAAAACTCTTTAGAATGGTACCCTGAATTTACGATACGGTGTGTTTTTCCAATTAGTTCCTCTCTGCTATAGCCAGATATCTCACAGAATTTTGAGTTGACATTTGTAATAATCCCTCGTTTGTCTGTAAATGCAATAATACTCGATTGCTCTAATGCATAAGTAATATCACTCACTTCACGGACAGACTCTTCCAATTGGTGCTGAACCTTTTTTTGCTCTGTTATGTCCCTACGAATGGCAACATATTGATAAGGAGTACCTTCTTTATTTAAAAACGGAACAATCACCGTATCCACCCAGTAATGAGTACCGTCCTTTGCTTTATTAAGCAGTTCTCCTTTCCAGATTTGTCCTTGCTTGATCGTATTCCATAATTCACGGAAGAATTCAGGTGAATGATGACCCGAATTAACCATGCGATGATTTTGACCAAGCAATTCTTCACGACTATATTTCGACACTTCTATAAATTTATCGTTTACATATGTAATAATGCCGTTATTATCAGTAAATGCCACAATCGCCGATTCATCCAGGGCATGCTGCATATCTCGCACATTAATCGCCCCAACATCTGTACGCTCACCAATCAATGTACTTGTTCCAATAAGTCCGCCTAAAACTAGCACAGAGATAAATAATGCAATGTAAATGATAAAACTGCTTTCATAGGAATCCTTTGCAATGGCAACTTCTGGTGCGCTAATATTAGTTAACAGGATAAAATGGCTGATTAAACAAACACCTGTCATTAATAAGCTACATAATGGTCGTATCCACTTTTTTAAGTAAACAGAAAGCTGTACTGGGTAAAAAGAAAGCCAAATGGAGATAAAAAAGCCAACATACAATAAAATAAAACTTACTAATAATTGTGGAAGTTGATAATACACTTTACTGCCAATGGAATAAAAACCAATAATAGAAACCGATAATATAGATAAGCTAAAAAAGAATGCAGATACATAAATTCTTCTTTTCTTTTTCTCCTTATCTAATAACGCATAAAACGCCATCCCGCTAAAACAAATACCGACTACCATCGATAAGATAGTAATAGGAATATTATAGTTGGCAGTGGCATATACGTTCTTAATCATCATGTCAATAAAACTTAATATCCAAAATCCAAACCCAATCGTAAACGTGCTTGCTAAAAATAAAAATCTACTATTTTTCTCCCCATTTTTCACTAGTTGAAATAAGTCAAAGGAAGAATAGCATGCCATATAGACGATTAGGATACTAATAAAAATCAATATGGAGTTATACAACAAAAAATCCTCCTAATCTATACCAAAAAATAATACACCCCTAAAGTAGGATAATAGGCTACTTCAGGATTGCATTCTATTTGATTGTAAATCAAATAAAACAGATAAGAAAGTACTTTTCTACAAATCATTCACAATTTAGTCACAATAATGACTATATGGTATTCTTTTAATATTATACTAGGATTATTGGATGGTCAGATTATTAATAGAGGGAGCAATAATTAGCTTCTATCAAATCTATTTATTATTATCTTTGAATAGAAATATGGGGGTTTAACAAACTGCAATCAGTGGGGAATTACCAGCACTGATTGCAAGTTACAACAATCGATAGTTTAGAGATTAATTACTGATTTGAGGAAGCTCTCTCATTTCCACCGATGTTTGATCTCCGCACAATGGACAAAGAAGATCATCTGTAGCAAAATCCTTTCTCATCCAGCCATTGCATGAATTACATGCATATACTTCCATACTCATCAAGACTTCTTCTGGTTTTTCTTCTGCACCTTTCCGATTAAAAAACATGTGAGTGCCCCCTTTTTTCTTTATTATTGCCACTACTTCCATTATTTATGTATTAATAGATATTTTTGTCGTTTAAACAGCACTAATAGATGCTTTCATTTATTGTATAACATGTTCCGAGCATAACGCTTTGAAACTATTTATCAAAATACGGAATGGAAATGTAATTTTCAAGTGGCAAATATGCTTGCTTATTTGCCAAGCTCCCCCATATTCCTTATTCACAAATAAAATATTGCTTTAACTTAACTAGACACAAATTTCTATCAACTCTATTTTTAAAGCTAACAACTATGATAAAATAAGGGAAAACGATGATAAAAGGAGTCGCAGATGTCAGTAAAGTTGTATTATTCCATGCCCTATGAAACAAAATGGTCAACCCAAATAGAAGAAGTAATTGAAACAGAAAATAAATTTTTTGTGATTTTAAAAGAAACTGCTTTTTATCCAGAAGGAGGTGGCCAGCCAGCAGACACTGGTACAATAGATGGCATTGATGTGTTAGATGTTCAGATTAAAAACGAGCAAATTTATCACCTCGTTGAAAGAAAACCAGTAAATACGCATGTAGAATGTGAATTAAATTGGAATAGAAGATTTGACCATATGCAACAGCATACGGCACAGCATCTTTTATCCGCTGTACTAGAAGAACAATACAATATTCCGACAGTTAGCTTTCATTTAGGGAAGGATTATACGACGATTGATGTCGATACACCTGAATTAAATACAGAGCAAATAGATAAGATTGAGCATATTTGTAATACATATATCATGAAAAATCTAGAAATCAAAACATATTTTACTACACATGAAGATGTGAATAAATTCCCTTTAAGAAAGCTTCCAAAAGTAACAGGGGCTATAAGAATCGTTGAAATAGCTAGAATTGATTTTTCTGCCTGTGCTGGGACACATGTACAAAGAACAGGTGAATTAAGCAACTTTAAAATAGTGAAGACAGAAAAACATCGGGGTCAGACGAGAGTGTTCTTCCTAAGTGGATGGAGAGCCATTGATGACTATCAAACTTCCCATTCGATATTAGATGATTTAAGCAACCATTTTAAAACGAATAAGCAGCAACTTCAAGATCGTATCAGTAAGCTAGAATTAGAGAAAAAAGCTGTCAATCGAGAATTAGAAACACTTAAAGCAGAAAATAATGCATTTCATGCAGAACAAATTCTTGCAGAACATAACGAAAAAGTTATCTCCCTTAAGTTTGAAGAGAAAACAATGAAGGACTTATCAACACTAGCTAAATATATATTACAAAAATCTAGTCTTGTCATTCTTTTCAGCTCAGAAATTGACAAAAAACTTCTACTACAGCATAATGGGGAGTTTCCCTTTCATTGCGGGAAGCTTCTTCGGGAAACTATCCAAGAATTCGAAGGCAAAGGTGGCGGAAACGAAATCTTAGCACAAGCTACTTTCCCTTCCGTTCAGCAATTACAAGCCTGTTTAAAAAAATTAAATGTAACCTTATTAAACACCTTATAAATAAAAAAGTCGATGACAATTAGTGAATTTGTCATCGACTTTTTTCAATTAATGTAAAATCTGTTGCTTGCGACTTTCAAGCATGATGGCCACTTTAATCATAAAATAGCTAATCTCTTCTGGTAGTTCTTCTTTAATCGGTTTTAGTTTTTCCGTCCCAACTTTCCGCATAACATCAACAATCTTCATTTGATCTTCTGGCTTAAGAAAATGAGTCCAATCAACCTCCAACTCTTCTTCCCCACATCGAAGTAAATGATTTTCTACTGTTTGCATATTTAAATCTCTTTCTTTTGCAATTTGCTTTAATGATAATCCACTATTCCATAATTCTAGCGTTACTAAGTGGGAATTTCCCACGCTTTTTTTGGTTTGTTTTTCCCTTTTTCCTAACAATGATTGATCGCTTTTTACTGCAGTAGTAAAATCAGGATGATCGTTTTTAAACTTTTTGATATGTTCTATCATCATATCTCCATATTTTTGCAGTTTATGATCGCCAATTCCTTTTATTTCACTAAACTCCTCCTGTGTTACAGGCATTGTCATTGATATATTCCTTAACGTTTGGTCAGAAAAAACAACAAAAGGAGGAACGTTTTCTGCTTCAGCAAGCTGTTTTCTTATACCTCTAAGATACTCAAACAATGCGTTATTTTCAGATACTTTCACTGTGACGACTTGTTCTTTTCTTTCGACTGTTAATCTACCTAAAAGTACCTCTTTTCCCTTTTTGGAAACCTTTAATATTGGCATTGCACCTGAACTTACATCAATATATTGTTCAGAAATTAAGAATTCAATAAAATCACTGATTTCCTTTGCGGATTGTTCCTTCATCAGTCCGTACGTTTTTATACGATCTAAATGAAAATCCATTAATTTCTTATTTTTAGAACCAGTCAATACTTGGGCAATCATTGTCTTTCCAAATCGCTCTCCCATTCTAATCATGCAAGACAGCACCTTTTGGGTATCGACTGTTACGTCAATAACATTTCGTTCATCCGTACAGTTAGAACATTGCCCACACTTTTCCGTATGCTCTTCCCCAAAATAATGTAAAATATATTCTTGCAAGCAATCTTCGGTATGACAAAAATTAATTATAGATTGTAGTTTATCGATGTCTTGCTTTTGTTTATCCGCATCATGTATCGTTTGATCAATCAAGAATCTTTGGATGCGAATATCTTGTGCAGAATATAATAATATGCACTTACTCGGCAATCCGTCACGCCCCGCTCTTCCTGCCTCTTGATAATATCCCTCCATGTTTTTGGGAAGCTGATAATGAATAACATATCTTATATTACTTTTATCAATGCCCATCCCAAAGGCATTTGTCGCAATCATAATCGATACATCATCTTTTATAAATGCTTGCTGCTCCGTTTCCCTTTGTAAATCACTCATCCCTCCATGATATTTCGAAACAGAATATCCCTTTTTCAATAAACGGTCATAGAGCTTTTCTACCTCTTGTCTTGTTGAAGCATAGATAATGCCAGACTCCTCTCTATTTTTCTTTAGGAAGGATTCAAGAAATTTCCCTTTGTCTTGGCCTTTTATAATCGAAAAGGACAAGTTATCACGGGCAAAGCCTGTCTTAACAGTATTTTCCCATGGTATATTTAATAATTGGCATATATCTTCATGAACTTTAGGAGTTGCTGTAGCTGTTAGCGCTGCTACAAGTGGCATTTCAGATAATTTATTGATCATGTGTCCAATTTTTGCATAGCTTGGTCGAAAATCATGGCCCCATTGTGAAATACAGTGCGCTTCATCCACTGCAATAAATGAAATGGTAACTTCTTTTAATATATCCATAAAATAATCTGCTTCTAGTCGTTCTGGTGCAATATATAGTAATTTATAATGTCCATTTTTTATATTATAAACTCTTTCCTGCACTTCTTCATTATGTAACGTACTATTGATGAAAGTAGCGGGAATACCAACTTCCGTTAGTGCATCTACCTGATCTTTCATTAAAGAAATCAATGGCGATATAACAACCGTTAATCCTGGGAAAAGCATTGCAGGTATTTGATAACATATGGATTTACCTCCACCAGTTGGCATTATCCCTACAACGTTCTCCTTATTTAATAAAAGCTGAATAATTTCATCCTGTCCTTTTCTAAAATCATCATATCCAAAGTATTCTTTTAGAATACTACGGGCTTTATTCATCATCATATAAAACTCCCCACTTTTTCCGAACATTTCTTTAAAACATTGTATCATTAATCGAACTAATTTTGAATGAATCAATTGGGATTATGGGCTTGTCCAGCATTACTTACAAAGACATGTATCTTTATAAATTGGAGGTTTTTTGTTAATAGGCAGCCTGAGAGTATCTTACATGCTCAAACTCAGACTGCCATGTATCCAATTATTTTGCTTCTAAAATCTTAAGAAAGCTACTATTTTCCTTTCTTATAGCCAAGCTGCTCCAACGATGATTAATAGAATGAATAAGACAACGATTAATACAAATCCATTACCAAAACCACCACAAGATGCTACTGGAGCTGCCATAGGTGCAGCATACCCACATCCACAAGAATTATAATCATAACCACCAAAACCGTAACTCATTTATAAAACACTCCTTTTTCTATCTTTCTTAGTATCCAAAACCAACGTAACTAGAACCTACAATTATTAATAAAATGAATAGCACTACTAGTAGAGCAAATCCTCCACCAAAACCAGCTACTGGGCCACCACTCATTTATTCCACCTCCCTCATACACATAAGCATCATATGAGTCTAGAGATTGTCCTGTTTGGGCGCTCGCAAAAAAAATATAATATACTTGTTTATTATGTAGGAAGAGGCTGGGACAAAACTAAATAACCAATCTTTAAAGACGAACA
>NZ_JVDT01000003.1 GCF_001076885.1 Bacillus sp. 522_BSPC | reverse complement strand
AAAAAGGGAGCTAAAAAAACTCCCACAAAAACTTGACTCAATCTTTGGCTATTGTTTAACCGAATTTTATTTAAAAATATGCTATACTACCAATAAGAAATGGAGTGTTTAAGATGGATAATAGTCAATTAGGAATACAATATATGCAAGAGGGAAAATGGGAGGAAGCAGCAAAGTTTTTTATGGACGAAATAGAGAAAAATCCCCAAAATGCTGTTTCTTATGTGAATTTTGGAAATGTCTTATCAGCTTTAGGAGATGACACAAGAGCATTGTCCTTTTATCAAAAGGCGATTGAAATAGATGATACTACTGCTGCAGCTTATTATAGTGCAGGCGCAGTTTACTATGAGAAAGAAGATTTGGAATCTGCTAAAACAATGTTTGAACAAGCACTAGCAAAGGGATTAGAAACAAGTGATAATTTCTTTATGCTAGGATTAACATATGTTGGTTTAGAAAAGGGGAAGCTTGCTATTCCTTATTTTCAACGTGCAGTTGAATTAAATAATCAAGATGCTGAGGCTTATTTCCAATTAGGTCTTTGCCTAGCACAAAGTGAATATATCGATGAGGCAATCACGCAATTTCAAGCTTGTATTTCATTAGATGCTACTCACGCTGATGCATACTATAATTTAGGGGTTGCATATGGTTTTAAAGAAGAGTCAGAGAAAGCAAAAGAAATGTTTGATAAGGCTCTAGAAATTCAGCCAGATCATCTTCTTGCTGGCTATGGTAAGCAAATAATAGAAGGAAAATAATTTTCGAAGTAAAAAGTGAAAGGGGGATGACAGTTGAACGAGCAAAATTCTTTGGATCTTTTTGAAAAAGAAAAAAAGTACATAAAGGGACGTCACCTTGTTACTATTTTTCATAATGAACAAAATCTCTATTCTGTTATAAGAATAAGAGTAGACGAAACCAATCATGATTACGATGATAAAGAAGCAGTTATTACAGGCTATTTGCCAAAGATGAATGAGGAAGAAACTTATACATTCTATGGTGATTTTAAAGAGCATCCAAGATTTGGGCTACAGCTGCAAGCAACTTCCTTTCGAAAAGAGATGCCACAAACAAAGCAAGGAATCATCGCATATTTATCCAGCAATCTATTTAAGGGGATTGGGGAAAAAACTGCTGAAAATATTGTGGAAACATTGGGAGAAGAAGCAATTTCTAAAATTATGAATCAGCCGTCCATTTTGGATACGGTGCCTAAACTTGCTTCAGATAAGGCAAAGGTATTATATGATACGCTAATGAAAAACGAGGGCTTAGAACAAGCAATGGTTTCGCTCAATCAATTTGGATTTGGTCCACAATTATCAATGAAAATTTATCAAGTATATAAAGAAAATACAATAGAAACTGTGCAGACCAATCCTTATAAATTGGTGGAAGATATAGAAGGGATAGGATTTGGTAAAGCGGATGATTTAGGGGCACAAATAGGGATTATAGGAAATCACCCTGACCGATTAAAAGCAGGGTGTTTATATATTTTAGAGTTAAGCAGTAATCAAGAGGGACATGTTTACCTTCATGCTGAACATTTGCTAGAAAAAGTGAAAACACTACTGGAAGAAAATCAAAAAGAGGAGATTGAATTTTCGCAAATAGCAGATCAAATTATCCAGTTGGAAGAAGAAGGGAAAATTATAGTCGAAAATAAGAAAATATATTTGCCTTCCTTATTTTTCTCAGAAAAAGGACTTGTAAGAAATATTAAGCGAGTAATGGAACAGTCGGAGTACAAAGACCAATTTCCAGAGTCGGAATTTCTTCTTGCATTAGGAAATTTGGAGGATCGTATTGGTGTCCAGTATGCCCCATCCCAACGAGAAGCCATTCAAACGGCGTTGATGTCTCCGATGCTTATATTAACAGGGGGGCCTGGTACAGGAAAAACGACAGTAATAAAAGGAATTGTTGAATTGTATGGAGAATTGCATGGCTGTTCTTTGGATCCGAAAGATTATAAAAATGATGAGCCTTATCCTTTTATTCTTGCTGCACCTACCGGTAGAGCAGCAAAGCGGATGGCAGAGTCTACAGGTTTACCGGCAGTTACCATTCATCGCTTATTAGGGTGGAATGGTACAGGTACATTTGAGCGAGATGAGGATCATCCTCTTGAGGGAAAGATTCTCATTGTGGATGAAACGTCGATGGTTGATATATGGTTAGCTCATCAATTATTTAAAGCTTTACCAGAACATATTCAAGTGATAATAGTAGGGGATGAAGACCAGCTTCCATCCGTAGGGCCTGGACAAGTACTAAAGGATTTACTTGATTCAGCTTGCATCCCAACTGTTAAATTGAAAGATATCTATCGCCAAGCAGAAGGCTCTTCGATTATCGAACTAGCTCATGAAATGAAAAAGGGCCAGCTGCCAGCCAATTTACTTACACCACAGGGAGATCGCTCCTTTATAAAATGCTCTTCCAATCAAATTCCGCAAGCGATTGAAAAAATTGTCCTAAATGCCAAAAATAAAGGGTTTGCTCCTATGGATATACAAGTATTGGCTCCGATGTATAGAGGACCAGCGGGGATCGATCGATTGAATGCCATATTACAGGAGATATTAAATCCTAATCCTGATGGCACCAGGAAAGAGCTGAAATTTGGAGAGGTTACATACCGAATTGGTGATAAAGTACTTCAGCTTGTCAATCAACCAGAAAGCAATGTTTTTAATGGTGATATGGGGGAAATTGTATCGATTTTTTATGCGAAGGAAAATACAGAAAAACAAGATATGGTTATTGTCTCTTTTGATGGCATAGAAGCGACGTATACGAGACAGGATTTGAATCAAATAACGCTTGCTTACTGTTGTTCTGTCCATAAATCACAAGGAAGCGAGTTTCCAATCGTCATTATGCCAATAGTTAAAAGCTATTATCGGATGTTAAGACGAAATCTCATTTATACGGGCATCACAAGAAGTAAACAATTCTTAATTCTTTGCGGTGAAATAGAAGCGATGGAACTAGGCGTCAGCAGAAATGACGAATTAAATCGTCAAACGACCTTAAAAGAAAAAATCAAAGAAATGTTTGCAGATGTCTACAAACTAGATGAAAAGGCAGAGCTGTCCACAGAGAATTCTTTTGATTTATTGTACGAAGGCAAAATCAATGAGATTGACCCAATGATCGGCATGGATAATATAACTCCATATGACTTTATGGAAGTATAATGCGGTAAAATGAAATTCCCTCTTTAGGGGATTTTTTTTGCCAAAGTTTGCCCTACATGTTTTTAGAATCGTTAGCGAAAAATAGTAATGTTATTCTTCTTCGAATATTCCAGAACGATTCTAAATTTCCATGAAATAATCGCCAACTCCTAAGAAATTCTGGTATAAATGGATGCTGTTTTGAGCATAATGGGAATGCTTACCTGGAAATTCCTGTGTTTCGGGATTTTCATGAAACGAATATAATGAGGTGTTTTCCTATGCTCAAATGTCCAAATTGCCAGAGCAAAGATATTGGAAAAATTGGAATCAATCAATACTACTGCTGGAATTGCTTTATTGAATTATCGCTAACAAAAGGGATTATTCATACACATCAAGTTGAAGAAGATGGTAGTTTAAGTTCTTTAGACGATCTATTTGAAGAAGAAGAGCGTCGATTAAGCTAGGTTCTTCTCAAATTTAGGATTGGCGCTCTCTTCTATTAAAAGGGGTGCATAGTAAAATGGGTAAAGCGATAAACACAGCTCTAGCTATTGGCGCTGGAGTAGCAGCGATAAGCTATATGCAAAAAAATAATATGCTAAGTCAGAAGCAAGTAAAAAGAATGCAAAAAAAAGTAATGAAAATGTTCTAATGTATAGGAGGAAGACTGTAGAGTTGTTCGAAAATCTACAGTCTTTTTTATTGAACGGAAGGATATGGATTAGAAAGTGTATAAAAATTCCTTCTATCTCTCACAATAATTTAGGAGGGAGGCAAGGGAATGGACATAAGAATAAAATGGTATTACCGATTAGGATTTACATTATTGCTTTTTATTGTGTTATTTGTGTTCATAAAATTATCACCATTATGGTTACCCATTTTAAGTCTTATCACAAAAGTAATTACTCCTTTTATCATTGGAGCATTTATTACCTATTTATTGCATCCTATTGTAGAGATACTTCATAAAAAAGGTTTACATAGAGGATTATCTGTTGCACTTATCTATATGCTTTTTTTCGGTGGAATTGGATATGCCTTGTATAAAGGAATCCCCATTCTTATACAGCAGCTGGAAGAACTGACAGAAAGTGCTCCCAAGCTTGCAGAACAATATAAAGATCTCATTGACTCGATTCAAGATAAAATGGAATCTTGGCCATTTAATATTCAGGAAAGAGTTGACCGAGGAATCAGCATATTTGAAACAAAGATGGAATCCCTTGTGAATAAGGTAATTAATGGGGCGATGGCAATGATCAATTATTCGATTGTCATTATGCTTATTCCATTTATCTCTTTTTACATGCTTAAAGATATTGATGCGGTAAGAAAAGCTTTTAATGGATTAATCCCCAAAAAATGGCGCAATAGTGCTCATGTCTTTTTGGAGGATGTCAACGAATCATTAGGTAGCTATATAAGAGGACAATTATTAGTTTGTACAATTATTGGTGTCATTT
This sequence comes from Bacillus sp. 522_BSPC, assembly GCF_001076885.1. Lineage (GTDB taxonomy): Bacteria > Bacillota > Bacilli > Bacillales > Cytobacillaceae > Niallia > Niallia hominis. The sequence goes on along the minus strand of NZ_JVDT01000003.1, from coordinate 16,409 downwards.
CCATGGTACTATTTTGGTTTTTTCATATGAAGTTTGCACTAGTACTAGGAATCATTGTAGGAGTGACAAATGTTATTCCGTATTTTGGACCTATTATTGGTGCGATACCTGCTTTAATTGTAGCAAGTACTGTTTCGGTTAAAATGCTGATTATTGTGGTCATCATCATTATTATTCTGCAGTTTCTTGAAGGAAATATTTTATCCCCTTACATTGTGGGAAAAAGCACCCATATGCATCCACTATTTATTATGTTTGCTCTTCTTTTAGGGGAGGAAATAGGAGGATTGATTGGCATGATTGTTGCTGTTCCGCTATTATCTATAGCTAAAGTAGCAATTATCCATATGAGAAAACACTTTGGGAAAAAAGAGGCGGAAATAAAACGTATATAAATAGACCGATATTGACAATACTGCCTAATAATCAGTATAATTCGAATGAAGCATATATGGATAAAATGATGAAAGAAAAAAGTAGATTATAGACCACTTGTAAAGAGAGGAATTCCCTTTGGCTGAAAGGAGTTCTCAGTGAAGGATAATTGAAAGCTAGTTCTTGAATGCAGCTAATCCCTGCCGTGTTCCGCGTTAAGGACAATTGAGAGATGGATAATATATTTATAGTATCTTCGTATACTTTTATCCATAATCAGGGTGGTACCGCGAGCAATACTTTCGTCCCTGTCCAGGGATGGAAGTTTTTTTTATGCCGAAAAAAGGTTAAACTCTATATTTGCAAAAAAATACATACAGAGAAATAGGAGGAAATGTGATGAAGAATTTAACTGGTGCAGAAATCAGAAGTAAATTTTTGGAATTTTTCCAAAGCAAAGGACATGCAATTGAACCAAGCGCGTCTTTAGTTCCCCATGAAGATCCATCTTTATTATGGATTAATAGTGGAGTTGCTACATTGAAAAAATATTTTGATGGTCGGGTAATTCCAGAAAATCCAAGAATAACAAATGCACAAAAGTCTATCCGAACAAATGATATTGAAAACGTAGGGAAAACAGCTCGTCATCATACATTCTTTGAAATGCTAGGTAATTTTTCGATTGGTGATTATTTTAAAGAAGAAGCAATTGAATGGGCTTGGGAGTTTTTGACTGATGAGAAGTGGATTGGCTTTGACAAAGAAAAATTATCTGTAACCATTCATCCCGAAGATGAAGAAGCATATCTCTTATGGAGAGATAAGATTGGTGTACCAGAAAACCGAATTATTCGTTTAGAAGGGAATTTCTGGGATATTGGAGAAGGTCCAAGTGGCCCTAATACAGAAATTTTCTATGATCGTGGTCCTGAATATGGCGACGATATTAATGATCCAGAATTATACCCAGGTGGAGAGAATGACCGTTATCTAGAGGTTTGGAATCTTGTGTTCTCTGAATTTAACCATAATCCAGATGGCACTTATACTCCACTTCCAAAGAAGAATATAGATACTGGAATGGGCTTGGAGCGTATGGCATCTGTTGTTCAAAACGTTCCTACAAACTTCGATACAGATTTATTTATGCCAATTATACAAGCTACAGAACAATTGGCAAACGCTAAGTATGGAGAGAATGCTTCAAGTGATGAAGCATTTAAAGTAATCGCAGACCATATACGTACGGTTGCTTTTGCGATTGGAGACGGAGCACTTCCATCAAATGAAGGAAGAGGCTATGTTTTAAGAAGATTATTGCGTAGAGCAGTACGTTATGCAAAGAAAATTAACATTAATCGTCCATTTATGTTTGAATTAGTTCCAGTGGTTGCAGAAATCATGGTTGATTATTATCCAACTGTAAAGGAAAAAACACCGTTCATTCAAAAAGTAATGAAAAGTGAAGAAGAACGTTTCCATGAAACATTAAATGAAGGTCTTGCAATCCTTTCTGAAGTAATGGAGAAAGCAAAGGAAAAGGGCGTAATAGCAGGAGAAGATATTTTCCGCTTATATGATACCTATGGTTTCCCAGTTGAACTAACAGAGGAATATGCGGAAGAACAAGGTCTTGGCATTGATCATGAAGGTTTTGAAAGGGAAATGGAAAGTCAGCGTGATCGCGCAAGAAAAGCTCGTCAAGAAGTAGACAGTATGCAAGTTCAAAGTGGTGTTTTAGGGAATATCAAGGTAGAAAGTCAATTTGTTGGCTACGAACAGTGGGAAACAGAAGCAAAAATAGTTGCCTTATTAAAGGATGGAGAAGAAGTGGAGTCAGCAGAAGCTGGTGACGAAATTCAATTTATTTTAGATAAGACTCCATTCTATGCTGAGAGCGGCGGTCAAATTGCTGACAAGGGAATTGTGAAATCAACACATGTAACCATACGGGTAGAAGATGTTCAAAAAGCACCTAATGGTCAAAACTTGCATAGAGGAACGATTGAATCAGGAGCCATTATGGTTAAAGATGAATTAAAGGCTACGGTAGATCGCCAAAATCGTTCCAAAATTGTTAAAAACCATACAGCTACTCATTTATTGCATCAGGCACTAAAGGATGTTTTAGGAACACATGTCAATCAAGCAGGTTCCCTTGTACAACCAGATCGTTTACGTTTTGATTTCTCTCATTTTGGACAAATTACAGCTGAGGAATTAGATGAAATAGAAAAAATCGTTAACGAAAAAATTTGGGAAAGCATCGCGGTACAAATTGATTATAAAAATATTGATGAAGCAAAAGCGATGGGTGCGATGGCTCTATTTGGTGAAAAATATGGTAAAATCGTCCGTGTTGTTCAAGTGGGCTCATATAGCTTAGAACTATGTGGTGGCTGTCATGTAGACAATACTTCAGCAATCGGTTTATTTAAAATTGTATCAGAAGCAGGAATCGGTGCAGGAACTAGACGTATAGAAGCAGTAACTGGACAAGCAGCATATCAACAATTAACAGATCAAATTCATTTATTAAAAGATGCTGCAAATAAATTAAAAACAAGTCCAAAGGATGTTGCTACACGAATTGAAAGTCTTCTTACTGAAGTAAAGCAGTTACAACGTGAAAATGAATCGCTTGCTGCAAAACTAAGTAATATAGAAGCAGGAAATCTTGTAGAAAAAGTAAAAATGGTAAATGGGGTGCCGGTGTTAGCAGCATCAATACCAAATGTTGATATGAATAATTTACGTACAATGGCAGATGAATTAAAACAAAAAATTGGCTCTGTTGTATTAGTTCTTGGAAGTGCTAATGAAGGAAAAGTAAATATCATCGCTGGTGTTACGAAAGATTTAATGGATAAAGGCTATCATGCAGGGAAGATTGTTAAAGAAGTGGCTTCTATTTGCGGCGGCGGCGGTGGCGGTCGTCCAGATATGGCTCAAGCAGGCGGGAAGGATCCATCTAAATTAAAGGATGCCCTAGATTTTGTAGAAGATTATGTGAAATCCGTTTGATATTAGGGACAAGTAGTGTAAAATGTAGATAACTCTTAACAGAAATTGTTCGAAAAGGAAATGGGGTGTTTCAAAATGAGCTCATTCGATAAAACAATGAGATTCAATTTTCCAGAAGAACCATATGAACATGATGTAAAAGAAGTACTTTATCAAGTATATGAAGCACTTCAAGAAAAAGGGTATAATCCGATTAATCAAATAGTTGGTTATCTGCTTTCCGGGGATCCTGCTTATATTCCCCGCCATATGGATGCGCGGAATATCATCAGAAAATTAGAGCGTGATGAAATCATTGAGGAACTTGTGAAGTTTTATTTAAAACAGCAACGAGAGGAATAAACATATGCGAGTAATGGGCTTGGATGTTGGCTCAAAAACAGTTGGAGTAGCTGTTAGTGATGCTTTAGGATGGACAGCACAAGGAATTGAAACGATTCAAATCGATGAAGAAAAAGAACGATTTGGTCTAGAACGCATTGGATCCTTGATTGTTGAGTATGATGTAGGTAAAATAGTGGTTGGACTTCCCAAAAATATGAATGGTAGTATAGGCTTTCGTGGTGAAGCTAGCCAATTGTACGGTAAGCTTTTAGAAGAGCGATTTGAATTGCCAGTTATTTTTTGGGATGAACGACTAACAACAATGGCTGCTGAGAGAATCCTTTTAGAAGCAGATGTTAGTAGGAAAAAACGCAAAAAAGTTATTGATAAAATGGCTGCATCCTTGATCTTGCAAGGGTATTTAGACAGCCAAAAATAATGAGGTGGAAATAATGGAACACGGTGAAACTAATACAATTACAGTTGTAGACGAGCAAGGTAATGAACAATTATGTGAGATTCTGTTTACATTTGAATCGGATGAATTCGGAAAATCATATGTATTATACTATCCTATGGGCGAAGGAGATGACGATGAAGAAATCGATATCCACGCATCTTCTTTCATTCCGAACGAGGAAACAGGAGACGGTGAGCTTTCTCCAATTGAAACTGAAGAAGAATGGGATCTTGTTGAAGAAATGCTTAACACATTCCTTGCAGAACAAGAAGAAGAATAATTTACGGTTAAAAAGAGTCCATTTAGGGCTCTTTTTTTGCTTTGTTCTAAATAAATTGTTACATTTTTGACTATCAGTCTATGTAAATAAATAGAGCGATCCTTCGATTTCAAATCAGCATAATAAACGCCATAGTATCGGAAAATATCTGATGTTAAGTTACTATCCAGCTATGTTAGCCTCCCATCGACAGGTAAATTTTGATAAAAGCTACAAATTTCTTTGCAAAATATAGTATAATAGGTCGAGATATGTAAAAAAGTTTGATTGGTGTGTGTCAAGGAGGGAAAAGGTTGACTAAAAATAAAGACGAAAAGAATGCTTCAAAGAGTAAGAAAGAGTTATTTTTAGCTAATTTAAATCAGAGACAACAAGAAGCGAAATTAGTAAGAAGAATAGTGGCGATCGTTGCCCTTATATTGATTATAATTGTAGCAGTTGTAGGGACTTCTGGTTATTTCTATATAAAATCAGCACTTCAGCCTGTTAGTTCTGACAGTGATAAAGAAATTATTATTGATATTCCAATTGGTTCTGGTGTAAGCACTATTTCTCAATTGCTGGAAGATAATGGACTCGTAAAAAATGCGAAGGTGTTTAAATATTATGTAAAATTTAAGAATGAGTCGAATTTTATGGCAGGGGAGTATCACATGAATCCTTCCATGACGATTCAGGAAATCATTGAAAGCTTAAAAACAGGCAAGATTATGCAGGAGCCAATTTTTACTATGACAATACCTGAAGGCAAACAGCTCAAGGAAATAGCTGCTATTATTGCAGAGAAAACAAATCAAAAAGAAGAAGAAATTTGGAAGCAATTAAATGATGAGACATTTATCAAGGGGTTAATGGCACAGTATCCTGATATTCTGACAACAGAAATTTGGGCGAAAAATATTAAGTATCCACTTGAGGGATATTTATTCCCCGCCACATATTCTTATTATGAAGAAAAACCAACACTAGAATCAATCATCTCTGTCATGCTTGATAAAACAGAAAGTGTCGTAAATGCATATGAAACGGAGATTGCAAGAGATGATTTAACTGTTCATCAATTCTTGACAATGTCCTCTTTAATAGAAGAAGAGGCTACAAAAAATGTGGATCGAAAAAAAATTGCAAGTGTCTTCTATAACCGGATTGAAGAAGGCATGCCTCTGCAAACAGATCCTACTGTCCTCTATGCATTAGGTGAACATAAGGATAGAGTGCTTTATGAAGACCTAGAGGTAGATTCTCCATATAATACCTATCAAAATGTAGGCTTACCGCCTGGCCCAATTGCGAATGCTGGAACGATTTCCATGGAAGCTGCATTACATCCGGAAGAAACCGATTATTTATATTTTCTAGCTTCGAAAGATGGGAAAGTATACTTCTCTAAATCGCTTAATGAGCATAATGAATTGAAAGCTAAATATATTACAGAGAATAATTAAAAAAGAGACTGCAGGCAAAAAAATTGCTGCAGTCTTTTTGTCTAGTTTAATCTATTTTGATTTCCATCCTAGATTGTTCGAAAATTCGTCAAAATTATACGGTGTTTACCTTTGATAACCGAAGATTTATTAGCATTCAACAATATTTTATGATAAAATAGTACAAGTGTTTTTGAGTATATATTAGTCAATTACCCGAATTTCATACACATTTAATGAGTTGTTAGGTTCTTATTCAGAAGCTAACTATTTTTAGGTAGAAGACAAAAAAGGATAGGGCTTTAAGGAAAATAGGAGGGACTCATCCTTGCAAAATAAACAAATCCTGGATTACATTGAACAATTAATTCCAGAAAGAAATGAGCAATTGCGAGAAATAGAAGAGTATGCTCGACAAAATGAAGTTCCAATCATGGAGTTAGTAGGAATAGAAGCATTATTACAATTATTGCGTATTCAACAGCCTAAAAAAATCTTGGAGGTTGGTACAGCAATTGGCTATTCCGCATTAAGAATGGCAGAGGTACTCCCGTTTTCTCAAATATTAACGATTGAAAGAGACGAACACCGGTATTTAGTAGCGAAAGAAAATGTAAAAAAGCTTAAAAAGGAATCACAAATAATCTTATTGCAAGGTGATGCCCTTGAACTCGATTCCGCTGTAGAACATTATGGACCGTTTGATGCCATTTTCATTGATGCAGCAAAAGGACAGTATCAAAAGTTTTTTAATCTATATAGCCAATTTTTATCAGCTGACGGAATCGTATATACAGATAATATACTATTTCATGGCTTAGTTGCAGAAAGGGAGATAGAGAGTAGAAACCTTCGCCAATTAGTACGTAAAATAAGAAATTACAATCAATGGCTAATGGAAAATCAGGAATACCACACAGCGATTTTGCCTGTCGGAGACGGTATTGCAATTAGTAAAAAGAGGGGATAATCATGAAAAAACCGGAATTACTAGTAACGCCAACCAGCATAAATGATATTGAGCCACTTATTGATAATGGAGCAGATGCATTTGTGATTGGTGAGCAAAAATTTGGTTTGAGATTAGCTGGTGAATTTGATCGTGAGGCAACAAAAAAGACGATTGAAATAGCTCACCAAAGAGGAAAAAAGGTTTATGTAGCTGTAAATGCTATTTTTCATAATGATAAAATAGAGGATGTAACAGAATATCTTCGTTTTTTAAATGATGTGAAAGCAGATGCTGTTATCTATGGAGATCCAGCTGTTTTAATGATTGCTAGAGAAGTAGCTCCAAGCTTGAAATTACACTGGAGTACAGAAACGACAGGAACGAACTGGTATACGTGTAATTACTGGGGGCGAAAAGGAGCGAAAAGAGCAGTTCTGGCGAGAGAAATTAGCATGGATGCTATTATTGAAACAAAAGAGAACGCAGAAGTAGAAATAGAAATTCAGGTTCATGGAATGGCAACAATGTTTCAATCAAAACGTACTTTGCTAGAACACTATTTCCAATATCAAGGGAAAGAAGTGGAATTGGAAGCGAGCAAAACGGATAAGAATTTATTTCTTCATGATAAAGAAAGAGCAAATAAATACCCTATTTTTCAGGACGAAAATGGTACGCATATTATGAGTCCAAATGATATTTGTATTATTGATGAGCTTCAAGACCTTATAGAAGCTGGCGTTGACTCTTTTAAAATTGATGGTCTTCTAAAAGATTCAGCATATATTATTGCAGTTACTGGTTTTTATCATAAAGCAATATCCATGTACTTAAATAATCCAGGTCAATATGACGAAGAAAAAGATAATTTACTTGCTGAAATAGAAAAAATTCAACCACCTAATAGACCATTAGATACAGGATTTTTCTTTAAAGAAACGGTTTACTAAAAAATGGAGGAGAAGGGAAATGACTATAGTTAAAGATCCTATTTCTGAAATAAGAGATGGAAAAAGAGTAATTATAAAGAAACCGGAACTATTAGCACCAGCTGGTAATCTAGAAAAATTAAAGATCGCTGTTGCTTACGGGGCAGATGCTGTATTTATTGGTGGGCAAGAGTATGGACTTCGTTCGAATGCTGGAAACTTCACTTTTGAAGAAATGAAAGAAGGAGTGGAGTTTGCGAAGAAATATCAGGCGAAAGTATATGTAACAACTAATATTTTTGCACATAACGAAAATATCGATGGATTGGAAGATTACTTATTAGGTTTACAGGCAGCAGGTGTTCACGGAATAATAGTTGCCGATCCTTTAATCATTGAAACTTGTCGACGAGTAGCACCGGAAATTGAGGTCCATTTAAGTACACAGCAATCTCTTTCAAATTGGAAGGCTGTTCAATATTGGAAGGAAGAAGGATTAGAACGTGTTGTGCTTGCTCGTGAAACAAGTGCTGATGAAATAAAAGAAATGAAAGAAAAAGTAGATATTGAAATTGAAACCTTTATCCATGGTGCGATGTGCATCGCTTATTCAGGCCGTTGTACATTAAGTAATCATATGACTGCTAGAGATTCAAATCGTGGTGGTTGCTGTCAATCCTGTCGTTGGGACTATGATTTATACAAGCTAGAGGGAGAAGAAGAACAGGCTTTATTTACGGATGGGGATGCCCCTTTTGCAATGAGCCCGAAAGACTTAAAACTAGTTGAATCGATTCCTCGTATGATTGAACTAGGTATTGATAGTTTGAAAATTGAAGGTAGAATGAAATCTATTCATTATATAGCAACAGTTGTTAGTGTATATCGTAAAGTTATTGATGCTTATTGTGCTGATCCAGACAACTTTATCATTCAAGAGGAGTGGCTAAAAGAACTGGATAAATGTGCAAATCGAGAGACAGCACCTGCTTTCTTTGAGGGACAGCCAGGGTATAAAGAGCAAATGTTTGGAAATCATAGCAAAAAGACTACATTTGACTTTGCTGGTTTAGTGCTGGATTATCAAGAAGATACAAAAATGGTAACATTACAACAAAGAAACTTCTTTAAACAGGGGCAGGAAGTCGAATTTTTCGGTCCAGAAATCGATAATTTTACAATGGTTGTTGAAAAAATTTGGGATGCAGATGGCAACGAAATCGATGCAGCAAGACATCCGTTACAGATTGTTAAATTCAAGGTGGATCACCCTGTTTATCCAAATAATATGATGCGAAAGGAGCTTTAATTAGCATGCAGCCGAAACCAGTAGTAATAGGTGTCGCAGGTGGCTCCGGTTCTGGAAAAACAAGTGTGACAAAAGCTATATTTGACCATTTTAAAGGACATTCCATTTTGATGCTCGAACAAGATTATTATTATAAAGATCAATCTCATTTACCTTTTGAGGAGAGATTGAAAACAAATTATGATCATCCTCTCGCATTTGATACGGAGTTATTAATAAGCCACATTCAAAAATTATTAAATTATGAGTCAGTGGAAAAGCCTGTATATAATTATGCCATGCATACCCGTTCAGAGGAAACGATACTAGTTGAGCCAAAGGATGTAATTATTGTTGAAGGTATTTTAATTTTAGAAGATGAAGGTCTAAGAAATTTAATGGATATGAAGCTGTTTGTGGATACAGACGCTGATTTGCGTATTATCAGAAGATTGATGAGAGATATCAAAGAAAGAGGAAGATCCATTGACTCCGTGATTGAACAATATGTAAATGTAGTTCGCCCGATGCATAATCAATTTATAGAACCAACGAAAAGATATGCAGATGTTATCATTCCAGAAGGCGGCCATAATCATGTAGCAATTGACTTGATGGTTACAAAAATTCAAACAATTCTTGAACAAAAATCGCTTTTATGAAACAATAGATAGTATTCATTAAAAAGTACTTAGATAAATTTAGGCTGGGACAAAAGCATTTAGAGAGTCCGACTTTATAGATTTACTATTTAGTTTGATCCCAGCTTCATTTTTCCCAATAATGATTATGTAAGTACCAATAAGTTAAGATAACAGGAAGAAGAGGAATAGAGTGTTAGAAGGCAATGGAGGAAACAAAGTGAACTTCATTAAAGGGAATCAATTTTCAACAAAAACCACTAATCAGTAAAAAAATGTTTAAACAGAACGGTTAATCTGGTAGAAAATGCTTTCTTTTTTCCTCAATCCGTATTAAACTCATTCTATTAGAAAAAAAGCGCGTCTATCCAAAGTTGTCGTGCTAGTATCTTTAATACATAATTTATTAGGGGCTTTTAGAAGAGCATATATGTTATTTTTTCTATTAATCCCATACTTGAAGGAGTGAAGATTTTGGCAATTGAAAAAGAATTTCCAATGACATTAGCAGGTAAAGAAAAATTAGAACAGGAATTAGAGCAATTAAAAACGGTAAAACGTAAAGAAGTAGTAGAACGTATTAAAATTGCACGTAGTTTCGGAGATTTATCTGAGAACTCAGAGTATGATTCAGCGAAAGAAGAGCAAGCATTTGTCGAAGGTCGTATTACGACAATTGAAAATATGATTCGTAATGCAAAGATAATCTCTGAAGACGAACTTGATCGTGACACAGTTTCTCTTGGAAGCTCTGTAACCTTTATCGAGCTTCCAGATGGAGAGGAAGAAACATATACCATCGTTGGTAGTGCGGAGGCAGATCCGTTTGAAGGGAAAATTTCTAACGATTCTCCAATTGCCAAAAGCTTATTCGGCAAAAAAGTTGGAGACAAGGTAATTGTACAAACTCCAGGTGGAGAAATGAATGTACAAATCGTTACAATTAAATAAGTATGATTTAAATAAGTTGGTAACAATATAAAAAGTTATCATGACTTGTTTATAAAGGAGACACCTCGTCAACACTCTTGATGAGGTGTTTTTTATGTGGAGAAAAAGAATAGTTGGCATTGGCATTGTTTTTTTATTTGCCCTTTGTGTTTTGCTTGGTCGGTTAATACAAGTTCAGTTAGTAGAGACAAACCATTTTACTAAGCATAATATTAATTTGGTGGAAGCAAGTGTAAAGCAAAGATCTCAGGAAATGGAATTAGACAATGGTCGGGGAACCTTTCTTGATAAAAATGGGGATGCTCTAACACATCAGACAAAAGCGGTTTTAATATTATTTCCATTTTTAAATAAAATGGATTGGGATAGCAAAAAAGTAGCGGATATTATTGGGACAAGTGAATACAATGTAAAGAAAAGTATAGAAGATGCCGAAGATCCAGTAGTATTTGGAGGTAAGGAACCTTTAGAATTAACAAGCAGTCAAATGTCTGCTATCAATAAGCTAAAAATACCAGGTGTATTTGCTGCGGAGAAAAAATTTCATATCAATAACAATATGGCTGAACAATTGCTTGGTATTACTGGACAAAACTACGAAGAACTTCAAAAGCGTTATCCAGATAGAGAACTATCAAGTAATACATTAATTGGCTTAACCGGATTGGAAAGAAGTTTTGATGAATTTCTGTTGCCAGATGGGGAATCAAAGCTTGTTTACCATGTAGATGCAAAAGGAGGACCGCTATTTGGCTTAAATGTTAAATATGTAGAACCAGCGAATCCTTTTTACCCTGTCAATGTTCGAACTACGATAGATACGGAATTACAAGAGATGGCTGAAAGATTAGTGGATGAACAAGGCATAAAGAAGGGTGGACTTGTTCTGTTGGATCTCGAGGATAATTCTGTTGCAGCCATGGTGTCAAGACCAAAGATAAATAAAACAAATCCATATCAGACAGACGGAGTAAATAACTATATGCTGAAACAGCAAATTGTTGGATCTGTTTTTAAAACCGTCATCGCAGCTGCCGCAATTGATAACAAATTGGATGACCCTAATAGGCAATTTAATTGTAGTAAAAAGATTAACGGTGACCCAGACCCAAATTATCAGCATGGGATGCTAAATTTTACAGAAAGTTTTGCTGTTAGCTGTAACAATACATTTGGAACATTAGCAAAAGAATTAAAAGACATAGATGAGAACTTAATCGAAGAATATGCCGAGAAATTATCCTTAACTAGTTTAGTTGGCTGGGAAGGAAGTGTTTTTCATTCAGCAGATTTTCAGCAGTTTAGTGGAGAAGAAAAGGGGAGAGTGTTTCTTAATGCGGAAGCAAAACAGGACAAAAACTTTGTTGCATTAACAGGTATCGGCCAACATGAAGTTCGAGTTACACCACTAGCTGTTGCCAATATGATGGCTACCATTGCTAAAGGAGGGACGAAGGAAAGTGTACAAATCGTATCAGATATTCAATACAAAAATGGAACGACCTTTTACTCTTTTGATAAACAAGAGCTAGACGGGGAAAGTTTATCTCCTTATACTGCATCAAGACTGCAACAGCTATTAAGAGAAGTTGTTAGAAAAGAGAAAGGGACCGGGAGATGGTTTCAGGATCTTCCTTACACGGTTGCGGGTAAATCAGGAACGGCGGAAACAGGCGTATTTCAGGATGGTAAGCAGCTTCATAATAAATGGTTTGCAGGTTACTTTCCATTTGATAAACCTAAGTATGCTTTAGTAGCGGTAAATTTAGATGTCTTTTCAGATGAAGGGGGAGTAAATCAACTTTTTGCCGATGTAGTAAAGGGGATATATGAAAAGCAGTAAGCTCAGGGACCGATAAAGGAAAATACATAGGGTTCCTACTTTTCTAAAAGCGTACTAACATGTTAAAATATGAACAGTGAAAAAGAATGGAATGGGAAGCCGTGCTTATATAGATAGAATGGAAGAAGTCAATAGGAGGAGAAACACCTTGAGTAAAGAAATAAATAATGAAAATAGCACAAGATATCAACAGAGATCCAAGAGAAAGAAAACGAATCTTATTTTGAATGGGTTAATTATCGCCGTAATTTTATTAATCGGATTCGTATCTTATTCTATTTTTCATACGAACGATGAAAATAATGCAGGTAAAAAACAATCGAGCGGTACGAATACAGGTCAGGAAGCAACAAATGACGAAACAGCTAAAACAACTGAATCTGACGAAGCAACGAATGAGGAAGATACACAAGTAGATGAAGAAGCAGCGGAATCGGAAAATGGAGAAATGGTAACAGAAGGGGGAAGTGATTCCAATGTAGTCAAGACAATAGAGAATTCTTCCTGGGAGCCAGTAGGAACAACACAAACTGGTGAGCATGTTGCATCATATTCAGAAGGTGTGGATTGGAAGGAGCAAGTAAAAGCCTTGTCCTATGCGACTGGATTAGATAGTAATAATATGACAGTGTGGTTCCTTGGCAATAACAACAAAGATCCACAGAAATCAATAGGGACCGTTTCTTCGAAAGACCAATCTGAAAAATATAGAGTGTATATTGAATGGGTTGACGGAAGCGGTTGGAAACCGACAAAAGTAGAGGAAATAAAAGATTTAAATATTCGTTAAGAGTGAAACTGGAGGAAAGACTCTCCAGTTCTTTTTTTGGTTTGTATTAAAAATTCTTTTTCAGTTTGAAATGCACAACAGCTGTATAATAAGGCCGCCCATTATCTAGTAAAGTAACCTGATGAGAAACTGAGTGCACTGAGAGTAGAATGGATTTATTTACTTCAATCTGTTCATTTATTTTTTTCTCGATTGTTTTCAAACTCTCGCCTTCAAAAAATTCTACTTTATCTTCGATTAATTCTAATTGAATATTCATGTATAACTCCCTTTCTACTACTAGTAAAAATATCATAACATAAGCAAACGATGGAAGAATAATAAAATAATGAAACACGCAAAAGAGAGTTATTAAAAAATAGGGAAATAACTTACTATTATAAGTTTGTTGATAACAGGAAGAAAGATATGATAAATTAAGAACAAGAAATATTTTAAAGCATAGTATACTGATAGGAATTGTATATTATAACAACAGGGGTGCAGAGCTATGGGAAAAGAGTTCCTAGAAATCTTTGAACAATGGGCTGAATCTTATGATGATAGCCTCACTAATGATATTGAATATGAAGAAGTATTTTGTCATTATGACCATATATTAAACAATGTTGCTAAGCGTTCCACTGGCCATGTTGTAGAATTTGGACCGGGAACTGGGAATCTAACACTTCAATTGATTAAAAAAGGATTTAAGGTTACAGCGATTGAACCATCAGCTGCTATGCGAAAAATTGCAAAGGAGAAAATTGGTGCAAGAGCACAGCTAATAGAAGGAGATTTTCTCGAATTCAAGTTAGATTTTATACCAAATACATTTGTAAGTACCTATGCATTTCATCATTTAACCGATCAAGAAAAAGAGGAAGCGATTAAACAGTATAGTAATTTCCTGCCTATAGGTGGTAAAATAGTGTTTGCTGATACAATGTTTGTCACGAAAGAAGCATACGATGAAGCAATAAAGGTAGCGACCGAAAAGGGACAGCAGCATTTAGCAGAAGACTTACAAAGAGAATACTATACAACAATCCCTTTTCTAACGGAAATCTTAGAGAAAAATGGCTTTTCTGCTCATTTCGAGAAGATGAATGATTTTGTTTGGATTATGGAAGGGGAAAAAATAGACGAAAGAGGTAAATGAATTGAAAATCGCAATTATCGGGGCAATGGAAGAAGAAGTAATTTTATTACGTGAACGAATAACAAACAAGAAAGAACACACAATCGTTGGATTTCAATTTGTTGAAGGGCAATTATACGGTAAAGAGGTTATCCTACTTCGATCAGGTATAGGAAAAGTAAATGCGGCAATGAGCACAACAATCCTCCTTCAGACATTTAAACCAGATTATCTTATTAATACTGGATCAGCAGGGGGACTAAATCCGGAATTAGAAGTAGGAGATGTGGTTATTTCTAACGACGTGCGCCATCATGATGTTGATGCCACAATTTTTGGTTATGAATATGGGCAAGTTCCACAAATGCCTGCAAGTTTTAAGGCAAATGAAAGGTTAATTGATATAGCTGAACAGAGTGCCAAGGAAATTGGAAATCATGCTGTAGTAACAGGTTTGATTACAACAGGTGATTCGTTTATTAATCAACCTGAAAAAGCAGCATTTATTAAATCAAAATTTAATCAACTACAAGCAGTTGAAATGGAAGCAGCGGCTATTGCTCAAGTAGCATATCAATATAACATTCCATTTGTTATTATTCGTTCCTTATCTGATATTGCTGGTAAAGAATCCCACTTATCCTTTGACCAGTATTTAGAAAAGGCAGCTGTACATTCAGCAAATCTAGTTATGGGAATCGTTAGCAGAATCTAAAAGTGGCGGAGGGTTAAAAACCCTTCACCTTTCTTTTTCTATAAAGTCGAGTAATCCAATAAGAATAATAAGAAGTAATTATATTATGGATACCACGAAATTTTCAACAAAAAGGGTAAGAATAAAATAGGGGGTGTAGAGTTTGAATGTTTATCAAAATGTACATCAATTAATTGGCCATACACCTATTGTGGAGCTGACAAATTTTCCATTACCTAAAAGTGTTCGGTTATTTGCGAAGTTAGAATATTATAATCCTGGTGGAAGTATTAAAGATCGATTAGGCTATGAATTAATTCAAGAAGCATTACAAAGTGGAAAGCTAACTAAAGGTGGAACGATTATTGAACCTACTGCAGGGAATACAGGAATTGGGCTGGCACTAGCATCCTTAAATACAGGAGTAAAAGTAATGGTTTGCGTACCAGAAAAATTTAGTATGGAAAAACAAGCAATTATGAAGGCATTGGGAGCAGAAATTATTCATACACCAACCTCATTAGGAATGAGTGGTGCAATAGAAAAGGCAAAGGAATTGCATCAAGAAATTCCTAATTCTTATATCCCAGGACAATTCGAAAATGAAGTGAATCCAAATACGTATTATAAAACGCTAGGGCCAGAAATTTGGGAGCAATTAAATCATCAAGTCGATATATTTGTCGCCGGAGCCGGAACGGGTGGTACCTTTATGGGAACGGCTCGATATTTAAAAGACCAAAATCCAGCTGTTAAGTCAGTAATAGTAGAACCAGAAGGCTCTATTTTAAACGGTGGACAAAGTGGACCCCATAAAACAGAAGGAATTGGAATGGAATTTCTGCCAGATTTTATCGATCGAAAATTTTTTGACCAAATCTATACGGTTTCAGATTCAGATGCTTTTCATTATGTAAAGCTTGCTGCCGAAAAGGAAGGTTTACTTGTCGGTAGTTCTTCAGGCGCAGCTCTTTATGCAGCTGTTCAAGTAGCGAAGAAAGCAAGAAGTGGTAGCAATATCGTGGTGGTTTTTCCAGATTCTAGTGATCGTTATATAAGCAAAAAAATATTTGATGGAGGAATTTAAATGAAAAGAAAAACAAAATTAATACATGGTGGAGTTCCAAGCGATCCGCATACCGGCGCAGTAAATGTTCCTATCTATCAAGTGAGTACTTATAAACAGGACGGTATTGGAAACCATAAAGGATTTGAATATTCCAGAACTGGTAATCCAACTCGTCATGCATTAGAAGAACTCATTAAGGATTTAGAAGAAGGAACAAGAGGTTTTGCTTTTAGTTCCGGTAT
>NZ_JVDT01000065.1 GCF_001076885.1 Bacillus sp. 522_BSPC | reverse complement strand
TGCGGGGTCTCAGCCTTTCCTCTATTTCCCGCAGGAGTCGAGTGCCTTCAGCTCAATCCCCTTCGTTTTTAAACTTTTTTCCCAACTGCTAAACACGAATTTTCATGTGTATTAACCATATGAAAGTTTGTCTATATTATTAGCTGAAATGCTTATGTCCCAGCCTCGATTTGTATAACGGGTAATAATGAAAAAAGGGTCCGACAAAGGGCTAGCGAATATTTTTCCACTTTAGAGAACCGGATCCATTATGAGGGTGGGTATAAGGGAAGTCTTTATTAAGTTTCTCATTTAACTCTGCTATGGATAAATGCTCCAACATTTCAGAGGATAAGCCGCTATTACAAACAATCTTTTGAATGAGAATATTTTTAATGGATTTCGTTTTATCGTAATAAACCATTGTAATTCCCCCTAATTTAATCTATTTCATTTTTCGAAGATATCAAAGAAGTATTGATAATGTCATTATAACTTAACAAGTTGACTATTCCAAGTGGTTAAGGTGGATTTATTTCATAGTTAATGATTATGTTTTGATTTGTTCCATAATTGCTTATTGTGGCAAAATGCCCAATTCGTTATAATGGGCAAAAGGATAAGTGACTGAAGATTAAGATTTATTTATTTATAAAAGGGGTGGGGGCATGTGTAAGTACGAACTCATATTATTTGATTTAGATGGAACAATTTCAGATCCTAAAGAAGGAATCACGAAATCTGTTCAATATGCATTGCAAAAGCTTGGGAAAGAAGAACCTGATTTAGATAAATTAGAAAGGTTTATTGGTCCGCCACTACAAGAATCTTTTCCAAAATACTATGGTTACAACGAGGAAATAACGAATCAGGCCATAGCACTATATAGAAAGCGATTTTCGCAAAGCGGAATGTTTGAAAATGAATTATATCCAAGTATATCGATGTTACTCGACTTATTACAAAAAGAAGGTTGCATTTTAATTGTTGCCACTTCCAAACCAACTATTTTTGCGGAGACGATTTTGAAATATTTTCAAATCGAGCAATATTTTACGCAAATCATTGGCAGTAATCTCGATGGGACTAGAACTTCAAAAACAGAAATTATTCAATACATAGTAGATTTATATCCGTCTTATCAGCTGAGTGACTTTGTGATGATAGGGGATAGGGAGCATGATATCATTGGAGCAAAAAATGTAGGTATTGATTCGATAGGAGTTACATATGGCTATGGCTCATATGAAGAGCTACACAAGGCAAATGCAACCTATATTGTGGAGAGTATCGATCAATTAACTGATATTTTAATAGGGAGAAAGAATGAGAGAAAACAGCAAATTAATCTTGTGACAGAGGATGAGGCTCCTCTTGTCCATAGGCTAATGCTAGAGGCGTTTGAAGATTATCGATATATGGAGGTGCCCTCAAGTGCACTGAATGAACCAATAGACAAATTAATAGATGCACTCAAAAATGGAACAGAGCAAGCAATTCTTTATCGATTAAATGCTATCCCTCTTGGTTCCTCCCGTTTACAGCTAAAAGAAGATTCTCTTTATTTTTCGAGACTTTCCGTTACTCCTTCAGCAAGAGGGAAAGGGATTGCGCAAGAAATGTTAGCATGGATGGAAGAATATGCATTATTAAACGGAAAGCAGAAAATGGTGTGTAAAGTTAGAGCAAATGTACGAAAGAATATAAGTTTATACGAAAAATTGGGATTTATCATAACAAAAGAAGAAGAGGCAAACAATCCAAATGGAAAACTAGTTAAAACAGTTAATATGGAAAAGCAGATAAAAAGGAAAACTCCATCTACCATTTAAATCGGTTGAATAGTAAAGTCCTCTCTTTGGTGAGAGAAAGTCTTTTCTATTATGTACTAAAATCGCCCAATTTAAGTTGCCTCCGTCTCTATGATTATGGTATAAACCAAACGAATATCCATCCAAATAAATAATAACTATATATGCAAGTGTTATATGATAATCTATAATGAATATACTGAAAATTCCGTACCTAATAGGTAGAAGGGGAAAGACATAAGGAGGAAAAAGCGTAATGAATTACAAATTTGCCAATCGAATAGAACGAGTAAAACCATCAGCTATCAGAGAACTACTAAAATTGGGGGCGGATCCTTCTATTATTTCATTTGGAGGTGGATATCCAGATCCAGAGATTTTTCCAATTGAAAAATTAAGAAAAGTATACGATCAGGTACTACTAGAAGAGGGGAAATTGGCGCTGCAATATACAGGAACAGAAGGATTAATGGCATTAAGGGAAAAGCTTGTGAACCGAGTGAAGAAAATTGGCATAAGCTGTGATGTTGATAATCTTTTTATTATTCAGGGCGGACAGCAAGGATTAGATCTTGCAGCCAAGGCTTTTATTGATTATGGAGATATTATTATAACGGAGAATCCAACTTTTTTAGGTGCGCTTGCTGCATTTAATCCATATGAACCAGAATACATAGGTGTATCAATGGATGAAAATGGTATGAGAATGGACGAACTTGAGGCTGTATTACAAAAGCATCCTAATGCGAAGCTTATCTATACGGTTCCTGAATTTCAGAATCCTACAGGAGTGACGATGAGCTTAGAGAGAAGAAAGGCTTTAGTAGACTTAGCAAATAAATATAATGTCGTCATTGTAGAAGATAGTCCGTATCGTGAAATACGATACGAAGGAGAAGATATGCCATCTATTAAAAGTTTTGACACAGAGGGAAGAGTTATTCATATTGGAAGCTTTTCGAAAATTCTTAGTCCAGGATTACGTCTTGGCTGGTTAATTGCAGATCGTGCATTAGCTGAGAAACTAAGCTTATTAAAGATGGCTTCCGATACGCAAAATTCTACTTTAAATATGTATGCAGTGAATCGATTTATGGATATGTATGATTTGGATGAGCATATCGCACATATCAAAGAAACGTATAAACATAAGAAAGAATTGATGTTTCAAACGCTACAGGAAGCTTTTCCGAAAAGTGTTACCTATACATATCCGCAAGGCGGTTTGTTTACATGGCTCACTTTTCCACAACATATTGATACAAAAATTCTTATGCAGGAACGTAGTTTGCCAATCGCAAAAGTAGCTTACGTGCCAGGTGAAAGCTTTTTCCCTAACATGCAAGAAAAAAACCATTGCCGAATTAATTATTCGTATATGTCAGAAGAGAATATCATTAAAGGCATTACAAGTTTAGGGGAAATAGTGAAGGAAATGTGTTAGGAAGCAACTATTTAAATAACGAAAAACGTAAGTTAGTTACTTTTGATAACTTTTTAATGATAAGTAAGTCATATTATTTGCAATTAAATAATCTCAGTATTAGGATAAAAAAGTAATACAAATTTTCAAAAAATACGGAGGTTAAAAGGATGAAAATTGGAATTATCTTAGGTAGTACACGTCAAGGAAGAGTGAGTCCACAAGTTGGAGCATGGGTGAAAGAAATTGCTGACAAGCGTGGAGATGCTGAATACGAAATCGTTGATATTGCAGATTTTAATTTACCATTTTTAGGTTCAGCAGAAGGCCAAGAAAATGTTGCAGCTTGGAATGAAAAGTTAGCTAGCCTTGATGGCTTCGTATTTGTTGCTGCAGAATATAATCACAGTATAACTGGTGCTTTAAAAAATGCTTTAGATTCTGCAAGAGAAGCTTGGAACAATAAAGCAGCTGGAATTGTAAGCTATGGTTCAACAGGTGGAGCACGAGCAGCAGAGCATTTACGAGGAATTTTAGGCGAATTGCAAATTGCTGACGTTCGAGTTCATCCAACGCTTTCTTTATTTACTGATTTTGAAAACTTCACAACATTTAAACCATCTTCTCTTCATTTAGAGAACATGAATGCAATGCTTGATCAAGTAGTAGCTTGGAGCACAGCATTAAAAACAATTCGTGGATAATTTGTATACATAGAGTAGGGCTTTTGAAGCCTTACTCTTTTTTTCTTATAAGGGAAAATCCGGTCGAAGAATTTTAGAAAAAATATTTTAATAATAAGACAAATGGGTAATATAAATAAGAAAAAAATTTTCGACTGGAGGAGAAAAATGACTGCATTTTTAGAAGCAATAAAAAACCGTCGTTCTTATTATGGCATTAGTAAAGAACAAGTAGCATCTGATGAAAAAATCCAAGAAATTGTGAATGAAGCTGTGTTGCATACACCATCTTCTTTCAATTCCCAAAGTACAAGAGTAGTGGTTTTATTAAATGAACAACATGATAAACTTTGGGATCTCACTGCAAGGGAGTTACAAAAAATTGTTCCAGCGGAGAACTTTTCTTCCACAAAAGAAAAATTAAATTCCTTTAAAGCAGGATATGGAACGATTTTATTTTTTGAAGATCAAGAAGTAGTAGAAGGATTACAAAAGCAGTTTGCGTTATACGCAGAGAATTTTCCAGTTTGGGCAAACCAAACGAACGCCATGCATCAATTGGTCATTTGGACTGCTTTGGAAGAAGTAGGATATGGAGCTTCTTTGCAGCATTATAACCCACTTATTGATGAGACTGTACAAGCAGAATGGAAAATTCCTTCTACATGGAAGCTTGTTGCACAAATGCCATTTGGTAAACCAACAGCAGAACCAGGTGAAAAAGAATTTAAGCCTCTAGAGGATCGCGTAAAGCTTTTTAAATAAGGCTGTTTTAAGAGAAGCTCCTAGTATAGGAGTTTTTCTATTTGGCTTAAATGGACGCTGACGTAAGCAAAATCAAAGTAAAATCCCTGCTATTGTGTTAGGATGATAGCATCATTATAAAGAAGGTGGAAAAATGAAAATTGAAGTATGGTCAGACTTTGTTTGCCCTTTTTGCTATATTGGCAAACGTCGTTTAGAGATTGCGTTAGAGCAATTTCCTTTCAAAGACCAAGTTGAGGTTGAATTTAAGAGCTTTGAACTAGATCCGAATGCAGAAGTTTACTCTGGAAAAAGTATCCATGAGGCGCTTGCTGGTAAATATAGAATGAGTATCGAGGAAGCAAAGAATGCGAATGAAAATGTTGGCAATCAAGCTGAAAGCACAGGTTTAAGCTATGATTTTGATAACATGAAACCAACGAACACATTTGACGCCCATCGTTTAACAAAATATGCGAAAACGGTTGGAAAAGAAAAAGAGTTAACAGAGAAATTATTGCATGCTTACTTTACAGAAGGAAAACTAATAAGTGATCATCAGATATTAGTGGAAATTGGTAAATCAGTCGGCTTAGAAGAAGCAGAGCAACAAAAAGTATTAGCAGATGCCACTAGCTTTGCAAATGATGTCAGAATTGATGAAGCACTAGCTGGACAAATTGGTGTGACAGGTGTTCCATTCTTTGTCATCAATCAAAAATATTCAGTTTCTGGAGCCCAACCAACTGAAACTTTTAAGCGTGTCCTAGAACAAGTATGGCAGGAAGACCATCCAGCCCCTAAATTTCAAGATATTACCGGGGCAGGTGCTGTTTGTACAGACGAAGGATGCGAAGTTCCTAAGAAATAATGATAGAGTATTTAAGTGAATAAGGAAAAGAGATAGTCAAAACAATGGCTATCTCTTTTTCTTTTCAATCATTCGGAATGAAATTTAATTGGAAAGCGTTTTTAAAAAAGTATGCGCTTTAAAAAAAATGTACTATACTATAAATAGATATACCAAGCGTAAGTTTTTAAAGTATAGACTTTTAAGTTCAAATGCTTATAATTAAAATATCATTATCTATTCATTATAAGATTAAAAGATATTGCAAATAAAATATATAGAATTATTTTTTCTAATTAAGGTGGCTCGTTTATGAATAAGTATGAAGCGATAGCAATTGAAGTTAAACGTCGAATTAAAGAAAACTTTTATCCATTGGATCATCCTATACCTGATGAGATTACATTATCTAAAGAGTTTTCCTGCAGCAGAATGACAATGAAAAGGGCATTGGATAAACTTGTGATGGAAGGACTTCTTTATCGTAAAAGAGGACATGGTACCTTTATCGTTCAATCTGCTCTACATGCCAGCAGAGTAAATGTTTTGTCAAATGAAATCACTGGATTATCCAAGCTATTAGATGGAGAGAAAATAGCGAGTAAAATCATTACATTTGAAGTTCATTTTCCCTCAGAAGAGGTTGCGGCACATTTGGCAATTGATATAAAAACACCAGTGTATCATATCATTAGATTGAGATCAGTGAAAGACGAACCATATGTCTTAGAAATTACTTATATGCCAACAACCATTATATCAGGTTTAAATGACGAGGTTTTATATGGATCCATTTATGAGCATATTACGAAAACATTAGGATTAACGATTGCTGGATCGCATCGGAAAATTAGAGCATGTAAATCCACAGAGCTAGATCATGAACACCTTGCATGTGAATTAGATGACCCTATCCTTGAAGTAGAACATGTTGGCTATTTAAATAATGGCATTCCATTTGAATATTCATTTTCCCGTCACCGCTATGATAAATTTGAGGTAACAACCGTAAATTTAAAACGTTAGGTGAAAGGATTTCTATTCAAAGAAATGAAAAATAGAGCAGCTATCAGGAAGGTGAAGTTCTTTCGATAGCTGCTTTTTTCTTAGTGTAGATTATTGAAAATTAAAAAATATAAAGGAAAACTATTTACATTTACGTTGCGTCAACGTTTACGATGAAAGAGTCAGGAGGGGAACAGATGGAATACACCGTACATGCATTAGGTAAGTTAGCAGGAGTAAGTACAAGAACATTGCGATATTATGATGAAATAGGCATTCTCAAGCCGGCGAGAATCAATTCATCAGGATATCGTATCTATGGACAAAATGAGGTAGATAAATTACAGCAAATTCTGTTTTACCGTGAGCTAGATGTTCCATTAGAGACTATAAAGAATATGATGGCTTCTCCTACTTTTGATGTCAAACAAGCATTAAAGGAACATCACGAAAAACTCCTGGCTAAAAAAGAACAGCTACATCTGTTAATTGCAAATGTAGAAAAAACGATGGAAACAATAGAAGGGAGTGGGACGATGTCTAATCAAGAAAAATTTGTGGGCTTTAAAAAGAAAATGATAGAAGATAACGAGGCGAAGTATGGCAAAGAAATAAGAGAAAAGTATGGGGAAGAGATGATAGACCAATCTAATGCTAAATTAATGAATATGTCAGAAAATGATTATCGAAGCATGGTTGAAGTGGAGAAGACATTATTTTCTACCTTACAAGAAGCCTTAAAAGAAGGCAATCCTGCTGGAGAGGCTGGGCAAAAAACAGCAGGGTTGCACAAGCAATGGCTTTCCTTCACATGGCCAGAATACACGAAGGAGGCACATGCGGGACTTGCAGAAATGTATGTTGCTGATGAAAGATTTACCTCCTATTATGACAAAGTGCAAGTAGGAGCTACAGCTTTTTTGCGGGATGCTATTTTGATTTATACCGGGATGGCTTCTAAAAGTTAACTAAAGAAAAAACTCCTTGATTGTCTTCCATCAAGGAGTTTTTATAAGTAATCACTAAATCAAGAAGCATTTCTAACTTTTTTTGCCACTACTTTACGAGAAGTCATATATCTCCATCCTGTAAGAAGCAAACCAACAAAACAAAGACTGCTTGAAACAAGAAATACGACATGCATCCCACTAAGAAAAATATCAGGTCTCCCAGGGATAAGGGCAGTTACTCGGTAGCCTGCTTTCATGCTCATAACAGAGAATAATATGCTTGTTGCAACAGAAATTCCGACGACCATTCCTAAATTACGAACAAGTGAATTAATGCTACCTGCGATTCCTAGCTGTTTCCGCTCTACTGTCGACATAATTAGTGAATTATTAGGAGACTGGAAAAGACCAGTGCTGGCGCCAAGCATAATAATCCATAGTGCAAGACTTGTGAGCGTACTTCCTTCATGAAGGAAAGTTAAACCGATTTGGGCAACAATCATTACTAAAAGTCCTGCAAAGGTAATAGCCTGACCACTTATTCTATCGGATAATGCACCACTTAAAGGCGCGACAATTGCCATGGTAATTGGAAAGAGCATAAGGATATAACCTGAATGCAATGCTGACATTCCAAGAATATCCTGTGTGTAAAAAGGAGACAGGATATTAAAACAAAAATTTGCGATAAAGACAATAAATGCACAAAAGATGCTGATAGAAAAAAGTGGATTCTTAAAGATAGAAAGCTCTAGCATTGGGCTTTCTTTTCGATATTCTACGATGATAAAACTGATAAATGTAAGGATTCCTATAATAATGGAAGTAATGATATACCAGTTTGAATAGCCATATTGTTGCCCAAGTAATAAGCCACCGATAGAAAGAATAATGGCAAAGCTAAATAATAAGCTTCCTGCTACATCTATCTTTGTCTTTGTTATGGTGACATCCTTAGGCAATATCTTCCACGCTAAAGCAATGGCAATAAAACCGATTGGGATGTTTATCCAAAAGATATATTCCCAGCCTAAGCTTGAAATAATGATCCCACCTAAGCTTGGTCCTGTAATACTTCCTAAAGAGACAAACGTTCCAATTAAACCTAATGCTTTTCCTCTCTCTTTTACAGGAAAAATTTCCGTTACAATACCTTGGCTATTTGCCATTGTCATTGCTGCGCCAAATGCTTGGATAATCCGTGAAATGACTAATAAGGATAGAGAAGTACTTAATCCACAAAGGAATGAACCAATGATAAATAGTATCGAGCCCCACTTAAAGACGTTAATTTTTCCAAACATATCCCCTAATTTTCCAAAGAAAAGGATAACGGTACAGATTGTGAGTAAATAACTAATAACAATCCATTGAGAACTGGCGAATGCTAGACCTAGCTGTTTAGAAATTGTCGGTAGTGCAATATTAACAATACTCGCATCAAGGGTTGCCATAAATGTGAATATATTTAAAACAGTAAAAATGAGCCAGCGACGTTGATGAACTTCTTGGTTGACTTCTTTTACGGAAGGTTGCAAATAATCACCTCGTTTATTTAGTTGCATATGTAACTATTATTGCTTCATTTTAAAATAATTTAGTTGCGCGCGCAACTAAAATTTTGTATGCTACAATCAGTAAAATTAGTCTTCACTTTCTTATATGAAACTATCCGAGGGGGATAAAATATGAATGAAATGCCAATAGGAAGGATTGTTTCGATGATCCATAGGCAGAATCAGAAATTTCTTTCGAGGGAATTGAAGCCATTTGAGTTAGGAAATGGTGGGCAACACGCCTTTTTAAAAATGATTATTGCCAAGCCGGGGATTAACCAAGATGAACTTTCCTCTCAATTAAAGTTTGATAAAGCAACAACCGCTAGAGCAATCAAGCATCTTGAAAACGTCGGGTATGTTGATAGACAAACAGATAACAAAGATCGGCGTTCAAATAATTTATATCCAACAATTAAAGCACGAACTATTTTTCCACAGATACAAGAAGTGTTAGAACGGCTAAATGAAGAAATTACTAGCAATTTGACTGCTGAAGAAGAACGTCAATTGCTTCAATTATTGAAAAAGATTTATCCCACTCTTAAACTTCAGTAAGAATCAACTTTAGGTTTGGGAGAATGGAAAGAAGATAGACGTCCGTGAAGGTTCGATTGGTTCAACTAACCATCAGTGAAGGATAAAGGAAAACCCCACTAATGGTTAGTTCATTTTATTCTGCATTATGAGCGGTGGAATATCCAATATCCCCACCAATTATGAAAAAAAATGAAAGATAAATAGCAACTATTTTTCAGTTAAATATTCAGCCAGGCTTAGCCAATTATTTTCAATCAATGCTGGGAGCTGCTCCTTGCTATCATTTGATATACAGGAAATAATTTCTTGATGCTGTTTAATTGATTTTTTCCCATCGAAAGTATTGAACTTTTGTAATTCAAGTCGACGAATTTTTGGAAGAAGGCGATCTAAAGCTAGCATTATTTCGGGATTATGTGATGCCTCAATAATTACTGCATGGAATTGATCATCCATTTGGATTGCTCTATACTTATCTTCCACTTTTAAAGCTTCAGCAAATTCATTATTTATTGCTGTCATTTGGTCGGCATGTGTAAGAGTTAAAGTGGTGAGAGCTAATCTAGCAGCCAATCCATGGAGCGAGGCTACAACGGTAAAGGCGTGCATCGCTTGTTCTACTTCAACTAGGCTTACAACTGTTTCGGAACCTGGAGAAGTTACAATTAATCCTTCATCCTCCAATTTTTTGAGAGCTTCTCGTACTGGGGTTCTGCTAACACCAAATTGTTCAGCCAATGCTTTATCGTTAATTCTCTCACCAGGCTTTAGTTCAAGATGGATAATTGCTGATCTTAATCGGTCGTATACTTGTGCTCTTAATGATTGACGTGGAATTTGCGTAATGTTTTTCATAGCAATAATATATCATATTTCGGTTATATTAGTGGAAAAGAGTAGGTTCATAAAATCATTCACAAAATCGTCAAATCTATTTAGTTTACTTTTATACCATACGGGGGTATAATATAAATATGCGATATATCGTTAAGGGGGATTTTTATTGGACAATAATGAGCATGAATTAGAAAGTTGCCATCTTACGAGTGACAGAAGAAGTCATCATTCAGATAAAGTAAAACAGAATTTAGTGACCAGATTAAATCGTATTGAAGGTCAAATTAGAGGGATAAAAGGTCTAATAGAAAAAGATACGTATTGTGACGATGTTATTACGCAAATTTCTGCAACGCAATCTGCTTTAAATAGTGTTGCAAAGATTTTATTAGAAGGCCACTTGAAAAACTGTGTCGTAGAGCGTATTCAAGAAGGAGACATGGAAGTAGTTGACGAGGTTTTAACAACCATTCAAAAATTAATGAAAAAATAAGGAGTGTTTTCAGATGGAAAATGTAACGTTAAAAGTGGAAGGAATGTCTTGTAATCATTGTGTAAAAGCGGTAGAAGGAAGTGTAGGAGAACTTGCAGGCGTTTCAGCTGTTAAAGTTAATCTTAAAGAAGGATTAGTTGATGTAGCATTTAATGCTAATGAAGTTGCTCTTGAAACAATTAAAGAAGCAATTGACGAGCAAGGCTATGATGTAAAGTAATGCAATTTAAAAAATGTGCGATCGTCTGCACATTTTTATTTTCAATCAAATATACCCTATATAGGTATAAGGAGTTTTTGCGATATGGCTGAACAAAGTGTAGTGAAAAGTAAAGGTAAAATAAATGAACAGACATTTGAGATTACGGGAATGACCTGTGCCGCTTGTGCAAATCGTATTGAAAAAGGTCTTAACAAAATGCAAGGTGTTGAACAAGCTACAGTCAATTTGGCGCTTGAAAAGGCAACGGTTACGTATAGAGAAGAGGAACTATCAACAAATGAAATTAAAGAAAAAGTAGAAGGATTGGGCTATGGAATAATAACTGAAAAACTGGAACTAGATATTTCAGGAATGACTTGTGCTGCCTGTGCAACAAGAATTGAAAAAGGCTTAAATAAGATGGCTGGTGTTAACACTTCAACCGTGAATCTGGCATTGGAGAATGCAACAATTGAGTACAATCCGGCAAGTATTGCAGCAGATGAGATAATTGGAAAAATTAATAAGCTTGGCTATGGAGCAACAAAAAAGGAATCAAAGCAAGCGACCATAAATAAAAAGGAAGCAGAATACCAAAGACAAAAACGGAAATTTCTTTTTTCGATCGTTTTATCACTTCCTTTATTATGGACAATGGTTGGTCACTTTACCTTTACTTCCTTTCTCTACGTACCAGATATATTAATGAATCCTTGGGTACAAATGGCGCTGGCAACTCCAATTCAATTTTTTGTAGGAAAACAGTTTTATATAGGAGCATATAAAGCATTAAAAAATAAGAGCGCTAATATGGATGTCCTTGTTGCATTAGGAACCTCAGCTGCTTATTTTTATAGTGTCTATCTATCTTTTGAGACATTAGGGCATTTCGGTCATCCTGTTGGATTATATTTCGAAACAAGTGCCATTCTAATTACTTTAATTATTCTGGGCAAATTATTTGAAACGAAGGCAAAGGGAAGATCTTCCGAAGCGATAAAAAAACTGATGGGGCTTCAGGCAAAGACTGCTGTCGTCATTCGAGATGGGGAGCAAACGGAAATTCCTCTTGAGGAAGTTTTAGCAGGGGATATACTTCTTGTAAAACCGGGAGAAAAAATTCCCGTTGATGGCGAAATTATTGAAGGACAGTCAGCAATTGATGAATCTATGCTTACAGGTGAAAGTATTCCAGTTGATAAACAAGGGGGAGACACCGTAATTGGTGCTACCATTAATAAAAATGGATTCTTAAAAATGAAAGCGACAAAGGTTGGGAAAGAGACAGCCCTTGCGCAAATTATTAAAGTAGTGGAAGAAGCCCAAGGATCAAAGGCACCAATTCAACGATTAGCAGATTATATTTCAGGCATTTTTGTTCCTATTGTAGTGACGCTTGCAATTGTAACATTCCTTTTCTGGTATTTCATTATTACACCTGGAGATTTTGCAGAAAGTCTAGAGAAGTTAATCGCCGTACTGGTTATTGCATGTCCATGTGCACTTGGGCTAGCTACTCCGACTTCTATTATGGCCGGATCAGGTAGAGCAGCCGAATATGGGATATTATTTAAAGGTGGAGAACATCTTGAAATGACGCATAAAATTGACACCATTTTATTAGACAAAACGGGAACAGTCACAAATGGAAAACCTGTATTAACGGATGTCATAACAGATTGGGAGGAAGAAACGTTACTTTCCCTAGTTGGAGCAGCAGAAAGCAAATCAGAGCATCCGCTTGCTGAGGCGATTGTCAAAGGCATAACAGATAGGGGGATTGTCCTTCAGGATACAGCCTAATTTGAAGCAGTTCCAGGCTATGGAATTCGTGCACATGTTGATGGAAATGAAATATTAGTCGGAACACGGCGTTTAATGGATCGATATCGCATCAATGTCGGGAAAATTCTACCTAAAATGAAGGAGCTCGAATCCCAAGGGAAAACAGCAATGCTTATAAGCATTAATGGTAAATATGCAGGGCTTCTTGCAGTCGCAGATACGATTAAAGACACGTCAAAGGCGGCAATTAAGCGATTGAAACAGATGAACTTGGATGTCGTTATGATCACTGGGGACAATCAGCAAACAGCAGAAGCGATAGGGAGACAAGCAGGCATTGACCATATCATTGCAGAGGTATTACCAGATGGAAAGGCTGACGCTGTTAAAAAGCTGCAGCAGAAAGGGAAAAAAGTGGCCATGGTGGGGGATGGCATAAATGATGCTCCAGCCTTAGCCTTAGCAGATATAGGCATGGCTATTGGAACAGGAACAGATATTGCAATGGAGGCAGCCGATATTACGCTTATTCGTGGGGATCTACAAGCAATTGCCGACAGTATTTTAATAAGCAGAAAGACGATTGCCAACATTAAGCAAAATTTATTCTGGGCATTCGGTTATAATACACTTGGTATACCGATTGCAGCAATTGGTTTACTAGCACCTTGGCTAGCTGGTGCAGCGATGGCATTTAGCTCTGTATCTGTCGTATTAAATGCGCTTCGTTTACAGCGATTGAAGCTTTAAATGCTGGTTAGTTAGACTCACATCTCCCGTAAATGAGGAATCGAGGGACATAGCTCGGAAATCATTGTTTTGTAGATGTGCGAATACATCATTTGAAGGATAAAGCTTTGCCTTTTTAAAGGTTCACTTTATGAAAAGATTTTCGGTTGGGTTCATAATCTTTGCAACTTTATCTCATACTAGAATTGTACGTCGATAACTACTAGCAGGAGGTAACGAATAATGGCGAAACAGAAAAAATCAGAAGTAAATAACCAATGGGCAACGGCAAATACAGAAGTTACAAGCAAAAAACAGAATAAGACAGCTACAGATAATCAATGGGCTTCTACTAATAAGAAGCAGTAAATTTTAGAATAAAAAGGCATACCAATATAGATGAATTGGTATGCCTTTTTGAGTTGATTATTAAATTATTTTGCAGCTTCCTGCATTGCTTTAAAACGTTCGATATCATCAGGATTTCCGAAGCTTCGTTGGTTTGTATCTAAGGAAGCAATTGTTTTTATATCGTCTGCATCAAGTGTAAAGTCGAATAAATCAGCGTTTTCCATAATACGATGCTCATGTACGGATTTAGGAATAATAATGGTATCTCGTTCTAAATGCCAGCGTAAAATAATTTGTGCAACTGTTTTATTATGCTTTTTGGCAATGGCCACTAAAGCTGGCAAATCGAATAATCCATTTTTTCCTTGACCGAGGGGAGCCCATGCTTCATGTGCGATATTATGCTGTGCCATATAATTTCGTAATTCAACCTGTTGGAAAAGGGGATGTGTTTCTACTTGGTTTAACATTGGCGTTATTCTTGCTGTTTCGGCTAATTTCTCAAAATGATGAATTTGGAAATTACACACGCCGATAGCACGGACTAATCCTTCTTCATAAAGATCCTCTAATGCTCTCCATGTTTCTTCAAAGCCAGGCGCTGCCCAATGAATAAGATAAAGATCTAAATAATCAAGCTGTAATTTTTTTAAGGATTCGTGAAAAGCTTTTTTTGTTTCTTCATAACCGAAGTCGGTTACCCAAACCTTTGTTGTAATAAATAATTCCTCACGAGGCACACCAGCGAATTTAATAGCATTGCCTACAAATTCTTCATTTTCATACCTTGTAGCTGTATCAATGGACTGATATCCATTTTTTATTGCAGAAAGGACACTTTGCTCACATTCTGTTGGATCGTTGACTAAAAAAACACCAAAGCCCAAATAAGGTATTTCTACTCCATTACTTAGTTTTTTTGTCGAATTAATTGTTAACTCCATTATTTCACCCCGTTAGAATAGATTTTTTCTATCCTAAGCGTATCGGTTTCTGGTTGATTTTTCAAATAATTGAGATGGGTTGGGGGAGTGAGGTTTAGAATAGGAGAGTTGCAAGTAAGAGGATGGGAATTGCAAGTAAGAGGGTGGGAATTGCAAGTAAGAGGGTGGAAGTTGCAAGAAGGAGTGTGGAAGTCGCAAGTAAGATGGTGAAAGTCGCAAGTAAGATGGTGAAAGTCGCAAGTAAGAGTATGAAAGTTGCAAGTAAAAGTCG
>NZ_JVDT01000064.1 GCF_001076885.1 Bacillus sp. 522_BSPC | reverse complement strand
CCTCCGCTCCATTTCACTTCATTTTTAAACCTTTTTCTAAAATACAAATACGAACGATGATGTAAACCAACCGCATAATTGTTCGTGTTTACTGTTAGCTGAAATGTTTATGTCCCAGCCTCTTTGTATTTTCCTATGCATAACCATCCTTTATCTGGTAACACTACTTACGTACATAAATGGGTTAAAGAAGAAAGGAAAGGGGTATTAGTAAAAATCCCTTAATACATTTATTTGTGTACATAAATGATTATTAATTCTTTTAGGCGTTAATTTCGGGACTTTTTAATGCCTCTCTTGTTTGTACATTAACTTTCCATCTATCCATCTAATATGTACATCCTTTCGTTTACTTATAAAGAATTAATTAACATTTATTGGATACAATTAATAAGGACTAATGACTAGGAGGTAATTTTTTTGAGTGATAACAAAGAAATGGAGAAGAAAAACGGACAAGATCAGGAACGAGAAACGTTGACGACACGTCAAGGTCATCCAGTATTAGATAATCAAAATATCCGTACTATTGGTGATCGCGGACCAGCTACACTCGAGAATTACCACTTTATTGAGAAAATCTCCCATTTTGATCGTGAAGAGGTACCAGAGCGTGTGGTACATGCACGTGGGTCTGGAGCTTTTGGTTATTTTGAAACTTACGGAAAAGTTGGAAATGAGCCAGTAGAAAAGTATACTCGCGCAAAAGTATTTTCAGGCGCAGGGAAGAAAACACCATTAATGGTTCGCTTCTCTACAGTTGCAGGAGCTAAAGATTCACCTGAAACAGCACGCGATCCTCGTGGCTTTGCAGTAAAAATGTATACAGAAGATGGAAACTGGGACCTTGTTGGGAACAACCTTAAAATATTCTTTATTCGTGATGCTATGAAGTTCCCTGATATGATTCATGCATTCAAAGCAGATCCGGCTTCAAACGTTCCAAACCCACAGCGAATGTTTGATTTTGTTTCCCGTACGCCTGAGGCTACACATATGATAACCTTCCTATTCTCTCCTTGGGGAATTCCTGCTACATATCGTCACATGCAAGGATCTGGTGTAAACACTTATAAATGGGTTAATGAACAGGGTGAGGCAGTTTTAGTGAAATATCATTGGGAACCAAAACAAGGTATCCGAAATTTAACACAAGAAGAGGCCGAATCCATTCAAGCTAAGAACGTAGGTCATGCAACACAAGATTTATATGAATCAATTGAGCGCGGTGATTACCCAGAATGGGAGCTTTATGTGCAAATCATGGAGGATGATTATCATCCAGAACTCGACTTTGATCCTCTCGATGACACAAAGCTTTGGCCAGAGGATAAATTCCCATGGTTGCCAGTTGGTCGTATGGTCCTCGATCGTAATCCAGTCGATTTCCATGCTGAAATTGAGCAAGCTGCTTTTGGAACTGGAGTACTTGTAGATGGAATGGATTTTTCTGATGATAAAATGTTACAAGGGCGTACTTTCTCTTACTCTGATACACAACGCTATCGTGTTGGCGCAAATTATTTAAAAGTACCAGTAAATGCACCAAAAGCACCTGTCCGTACGAATCAACATCGTGGGCAAATGGATGTACGTGACCCGAAAGAGTCTGGTGAAAATCCACATATTAACTATGAGCCATCCATGCTCGGAGGTTTTAAAGAAGCAGGTAAAGAAAACCGTGTTCCTCATCAGCCAAAGTATAATGCAGCGGCAATGAGTGCTCCAATAGACAGACCTAATAACTATGGACAAGCCGGACACACATACAGAAGTTTTGAAGATTGGGAACGCGATGAATTAATAAAAAATCTATCTGAAGCACTGGCAATCTGCGATAAAAAAATTCAAGATGCGATGATTGAACACTTTACACAAGCAGATGAAGATTATGGTAATCGCGTGAAGGCAGGCATCGAATCAAAAATGAAAGAAATGAAAGAAATGGCTAAGGAAAATGTACCTGGACGTGAAGCAGGTATATCAAAATATGGTGAAGGTACAATAGATGCAAATCAAGCTACCAAAGATGCAGTAAAGAAAAGCCATGAGGCAGATCCTTATTAATGGAAATACGCGTAAGAAGAGATAAAAGAAGGAAGAGATTTCGCAATTAATATCAGGCTAATTTGTGACACATTTCGCATAAGATTTGTGTCCTTTTTTGATGTCTTAACAAAAA
This sequence comes from Bacillus sp. 522_BSPC, assembly GCF_001076885.1. GTDB lineage: Bacteria > Bacillota > Bacilli > Bacillales > Cytobacillaceae > Niallia > Niallia hominis. The sequence continues at coordinate 28,834 of NZ_JVDT01000064.1, read as the reverse complement.
GTTAGAGCTAGTAACAAACCAATGGTTTCTACCATTACAGATATTAATGTAATCAAAAATTTAATGCTTAGCCTTCTTTTTCTCTAAACATCCTAATAATTGACATACCTTATGAAATATGATATTAAATTAATAGATTAGCACTCACGAACTTTAAGTGCTAATATTATTACATAAGAATGAAGAGAAAGGGTGTATAAAAATGATCGAAACAAAGGAATTTAAAGCAGAATCGAAACGATTATTAGAAATGATGATTAACTCCATCTATTCACAAAGGGAAGTATTCTTACGTGAGTTAATCTCAAATGCTAGTGATGCAATTGATAAAATCTACTATAAAGCTTTAACAGATGATACCATTAATTTTGAAAAAGATAATTATTTTATTAAAATAACAGCAGATAAAGAAAAACGGACATTAACTATTTCCGATACTGGAATTGGGATGACAAAGGAAGAGCTGGAATCGAATTTAGGTACAATCGCCAAAAGCGGCTCCCTTGCTTTCAAAAAGGAAAACGATTCGAAAGATGGCCATGACATAATTGGGCAGTTTGGGGTTGGATTCTATGCTGCATTCATGGTAGCAGATGAGGTAACAGTAATTACTAAATCTTTAAATAGTGATACTGCATATAAATGGATTTCAAAAGGTGCAGATGGTTATACCATTGAAGAAACAGAGAAATCGGCAATCGGTACAGATATTATCCTGACAATTAAGGAAAATACCGAAGAAGATCAATACGATGAATATTTAGAAGAATATCGCTTAAAATCGATTATTAAAAAGTACTCAGACTTTATCCGTTATCCAATTAAAATGGAAGTGACTTCAAGTAAATTAAAAGAAGGCACAGAAAACGAATACGAGGAAGTTAGGGAAGAGCAAATTCTAAATAGCATGGTTCCTATTTGGAGAAAGAATAAAAATGAATTAACAGATGAAGATTATCAAAATTTCTATGAAGAAAAACGCTATGGCTATGACAAACCGTTAAAGCATATTCATGTTAGCGTAGATGGTGCAATTCGTTATAACGCGATCCTTTATATTCCAGAAAAAACTCCTTTTGATTATTATTCTAAAGAATATGAAAAAGGTTTGGAGCTTTATTCAAATGGCGTTTTAATTATGGAGAAATGCGGGGACTTACTGCCCGATTACTTTAGCTTTGTAAAAGGTATGGTCGATTCAGAAGATTTATCTCTTAATATTTCAAGAGAAATGCTGCAGCATGATCGCCAATTGAAGCGTATTGAAAAGAATTTAACAAAGAAAATTAAAAGTCAGCTTCTAAGCCTACTAAAAGATGAAAGAGAAAAATATGAATCTTTCTATGAATCATTTGGTAGACAAATAAAATTTGGTGTCTACAATGATTTCGGAATGAATAAAGAAATGCTACAAGATCTTCTACTTTTCTATTCTTCAAAAGAGAAAAAATTAGTATCATTAGATGAATATGTAGAAAGAATGCCAGAAGATCAAAAATTTATATATTATGCATCTGGAGATTCTATTGAACGTATTGATAAGCTTCCACAAACGGAATTAGTTAGCGATAAAGGATATGAAATTCTGTATTTAACAGATGATATTGATGAATTCGCCATTAAAATAATTGCTAATTATAAAGAAAAAGAATTCAAATCAGTATCTAGCGGTGATTTAGGTCTTAACCAGGAAGAAGAAAAAGAAGAAAAAGAAGCAACAGAGGAAAATAAAGCATTGTTTGATTATATGAAGGATATTCTTTCCGATAAAGTGAAAGGCGTAAAAGTATCAACTCGTTTAAAATCACATCCTGTTTGCTTAACTGCCGAAGGAGAAGTCTCCATTGAGATGGAAAAAGTCCTAAGTATGATGCCAGAAAATCAAAATATCAAAGCAGATAAAGTTTTAGAAATTAACAAGAACCATGAAATTTTCCAAGCGTTAAGAGAGGCTTTTGAGAATGATAAAGATAAAGTGGCCCTTTATACAAACCTTCTTTATAACCAAGCATTACTAATTGAAGGTTTATCCATTGAGGATCCAGTAGAGTTCACAAACAATATTTGTAAACTAATGAAATAGACAACGAAAACCGCATTTTCAATTGGAAAGTGCGGTTTTTCTTCTTTATATCCTTCCCAATTTTTCCATTTATAAAAAACATCTTCTTCCTGTTAAATTATGTTTTACTATTTAAAACGAAACCGCTATACTTATAAAAAAACAATCAGAGATGGGGAACAATTATATGGCAGAATTAAAAGGAATAGAGATATTGACGATTGAAAAAAATTCCTTTGTCATGCACCCAACCCTAATATGGGATGAAAAACAAACATTATTAATAGATACAGGAATGCCTGGATATATGGAAGACATAAATTTAGTTATGGCTAAAGCAAATAAATCATTGGAAGATTTAACAGACATCTTGTTAACACACCAGGATATTGATCATATAGGCAGCTTACCAGAAATATTAACAGCATGCACACAGCATTTAACCATATATGCACATAAAGAGGATATCCCTTATATAGAAGGAAATCAACCTTTATTAAAAGCAAATCCTGCTAAATTTAATGAAGAGCAATGGGAAGCATTACCAGACTCATTAAAGTTTATTTATCTACACCCACCAAAGGCCCAAGTTACCAATTCACTAGAAGATGGTCAATTACTACCTATTAATGAAGGACTTGAGATAATTCACACACCTGGCCATACACCGGGGCATATAAGCTTATTCCATAAAAAATCAGGGACCTTGGTTGCTGGTGATGCATTAACTGCTGTAAACGGAAAGCTTCACCTACCTAATCCAGTACATACGCCGGATATGAACCTTGCCATTCAATCGATTGAAAAGTTTCTAACCTATCCAATTACAAAAATTGTGTGTTATCACGGTGGAATTGTATCTGATAATGTGATGGAACAATTACATGGTCTAGTAAAGTTAAAAACAATCTAAAAAAAGATGCCTTATCTAAAATATCTCTAAAACCATAAATAATAGAGAATGGTTCAGATAGGCATCTATTTCAAATGAAGATTTTTATAAAAAGAATTGAATCCCCCGAATTCCAAAATAGCCGCCGAATAAAAGCAATATTAGACCTGATATCTTGCTGATAAAGGTAATTAGCTGTTCGGAGACAACCGTTCGAAAGAAACTCGATAAAACCGAAACAGTGAGATCCCAGATGGCAACACCAAATAACATACAACCTGTATACAATAATAAGGTGCTTGTACTTAAATTATGTATAGTAGTGGCTAATATAGATCCATATATTCCTAGCCAGAAGATAATCGACAGCGGATTCATTATACTCATAAGCAACCCAGTTATAAACGATCGAAACATAGAGTTAGTATCCTTACTGCTTCTTGAGATTGTACTTGTTTTTGTCATGACTCCTTCTATACCTGTGTAAATGAGGACAAATGCACCAAATAGCCACAGAAAGGTTTGTACAATAGGGATATTAGCTAATTTTGCTACTCCAAAATATACGAGAATGATGAAGAAAACGTCACCCAATAGAGAACCTAGTGATAGAACCCAAGCATGACGAAAACCATATCTAAGACCTCTGTTTATAACTGCAGCATTCACAGGCCCAATCGGTGCTGCCAATGATAAACCTAAGGCAATATAATATAAAATACTATCCATTAATGATCCTCCTAATATAAACGTCTATATTAAACGTATTCAAAAAAGGAAGCCTGTACCACTTATTTAGGAAATTTTTTTACATGAGCAATTAAGGTTTCCATCGGTTTGAATCAACAATATTAAATTGTGGGGTTAATCCCTTGATTTCAAAGTATTCTTTAAAAAATAGACGAATAATGATATAATAGTTAAATAATAGAAAATACTGAAAACACCCATTTGCCTATAATTATTCTTTAGTAGGAGACTTAACGATGAATAGTATGAAAGATAACGATACACCATCTAATGATTTTTTTCGTTTGCTGGTGGAGCATGTAAACGACTGGATTTGGCAAATTAATGAACAATGGGAATTTACATATTCCAATTCCATCGTAGAAGAGACATTGGGATATTCCGCTAATGAATTACTTGGAAAATCGATGTTTTCTTTCATTAAAATAAATGAAGTAGAATCAGTTCAAGCAATTGTCTTGAGCGCTATGGAGAATAATAGTTCCTTACAAAATCTAGATTTCACGATGATTCACCGCAATGGGCATGAAGTATTTATCGAGACAAATGCGAATCCCATAATAGATAATCAAAATAATACTATCGGATATAGAGGCATAAATCGAGATATCACCTTATGGAAGAAAAATCAAGATCGTCAACAACAATTGCTAGATATTATCGAAGCTTCTCCAGACTTAATTGCAACAGCGGATAGCTTTGGAAATACCACCTATTTAAATCCTTCTGCTAGAGCTTTTCTTGGCATTCCTGAGGGAATAGAAGAATTACATTCCGTTAACGCACAGTTATGGACAAATAAAATTGTTGACATAAACGAAAACGAGCTTTCTGCTGAGAAAAGTATTTGGAGGGGAGAAAACACTCTTTCTAACTCTATGGGGAAAGAAATTCCTGTTTCGCAAATAATTGTGACCCACAAGGCTAACAATCAAAATATTCATTTCCTTTCAACGATTGCAAGAGATATTTCGGAAAGAAAGGCATATGAAAAGATTATAAAAAGACAAGCTTTATATGATACACTGACAGAACTACCGAATCGACGGCATCTATATAAAACCATTTCAAGATTAATGGATAGTAAGGATAAGGAGAAAACTTTTGCTTTGCTATTCATAGATATTGACGATTTTAAACAAATTAACGATACACTAGGTCATAAATATGGTGATCGAGCACTAAAGCTTATTGCTGCAAGGATGAAAGGTTCTGTAAGGGAGAATGATTTTCTATGCCGTTTAGGTGGAGATGAATTTATTCTCCTAGTAGAAGGTATGAACACAAAACAAGAAGTCGAGGATTATGCAAAAAGATTGATTTCGATTTTTAACCATCCACTCAGAATGGATAATAAGCTACATTCTATTACTTGTAGTATCGGCATAAGCATCTATCCTGATCATGGGAAAGATATAGAAACATTAATGCAAAACGCTGACAAAATTATGTATCATATGAAAAAACAAGGGAAAAATGGCTTTCAAATAACACAAACTAATGGAGGATGATTCAATAGCACATGCTAATGAATCGTTTTTTATGTTTAGGTATATATTACTAACTGCTCAGCAGCTCCACTTAATAATTTTCTGATTCCCTGTGCTAAACCTATTATTTTAAAGGATACTTGCTACTATTTTCATATAATAAAAGTTGCAAAATTGTCCCAACTTGTCTAACTATTGAAGGATTTTGTAGAATATGATCGAAAAATAATCAAAAAGAATGTATAATAGGTACTTAGGAAAGTAGATTCTGAAAGAGGGAGGATCATTAAAATGGAATGGACCCTAGCCATTTTGTTTATTGCAGCAGCCATTTTGCTCATTACTTCCGTTATTAAAGCAAAACAAACGTCAAAATCAGAGCAACGTGAAATAGATGTAATTCACCTTTCTGTGATGGAAGAAATAGCACAGTTGCAAAAACAAATTCGTCATCTTGAGCTGGACATAGAAATAATGGAAAAAGAATCTGGCGTTCAACTTGCTTCTAAGGACCGTACGGTTTTAAGAGAAGTACTTGACTTGCATAGACGTAAGTATTCAGTTGAAAGTATTGCAGCTCAAAAGAAGCTTACTCAAACTGAAGTAGAAGAGATGTTAGCTCCTTACTTACTTGGAAAAGAAGAAAGGAGAAGTGTTTTACAATGAAACCAACGATAATCACAAGTTTCGCAGCAGGACTACTTTTAGCAACATCTGTTAGTGGAATTGTCTATTTCTCTACAAAAGATGATTCTGTAAAGGCAGAAGAAAACAAAGTGGAAAAGGTAGACAAAGTGACGGAAGATGTAGCAAATACACCGACTGTAGAAGAAATGAAAGAAATTTTAACAAGCAGCGGATATGTTGTTCAAACTTCAGAAGAAGCGAAACAAAAGGAAGAAGAGCAAAAACAAGCATCTGAATCCAATACTTCTGAAGAAAAGAAAGAGGACAAAGAAGAAGAGCAAGAAGAGGAAGTGAAGACAGTCACTGTTACTGTTTCAAGCGGTATGACTAGCTATGATGTAGGAAGCATTTTACATGATGAAAAAATCATTAAAGAAACTGCCTTGGAATTCTCACAAAAAGTAGATAAAAAAGGCGTTGCAGAATACTTAAAGCTTGGTTCATTCAAAATAAAAAGCGATATGTCAACAGATGAAATCATTTCCAAAATTTTCAAGAAACAAAGCTAATATATAAAGGGTTGTTCAAAAAGGGTACTCTCTTTTGGACAATCCTTTTTTATGTAATAAATGGTTCAAATTATTCTGTTTCTATAGATTGATTCCCCAAACCTTGTTTTTTATGCCTCATAGACTAAAGAGAAGGGAGAATCAAAAAAATGCAAAAGAAAAAAAGGAATAAAAATCCGATAAGAATCTGTCTGCCAGGTGGTTATCGCTATTGTGGACCGGGTTGCAGCGGTCCTGGTGCGCCAATTAATTATGTAGATTCCTGTTGCCAAAGACATGATCAATGTGTTGACACATACGGTTCCTGTCGATATTGTGATGAAAGATTACTGCACTGTGTCCAATCAAGATTAAGAGAACATAGTCAAGAAGGCAAAACAGCCAGATTAATTTCTGATTTTATGCGATTTCGACTAGAAATTAACGGGGGCTGGAGAAGGAATCGATAATATCTTCTTATTTACGATAATATACTGAAAATAAACGATCACAGTATAAAGGAGTAAGGAAATAAACTAATCCCATCTTCTAGAAGAAAAAATGAATGGAAAGACAATCGGATATAAATAAATTCCATCATTATTGTCTTTTTGGTGGTTTACTTGTCGTTTCCAGTTTGTATGAAACAAGAAAAAAATCCTGTTCTACAAAAACAATATCTCTACATGATCCCTGCATGAAACAAACAAAAAAAAGTCATCTTACTTTCCGAAGGCTCGTTAGTAAGATGAGTCTTTTTTAATGTTTCCATAATACATCTGTTATTTTACTATCAAATAGATTTGTATCTATATTACATGTTTCATCATCAATGCCATATTGCCAGCCATATGCAAGAGAACCTTCTGGAGCATCCACTTTAAATTCTGGTGCATCTTGTTCAGTAGTAATTCCAATGTTTGGAGAAGCAGACCATAGATACGTATTTTCCTTTATTTCTCCCTTATTTTCAACAGCCTCATTAAAAGCATTTGTAAGTGCCTCTCCTGAATCAAAGATACCGTAGATTGCAGGTTCGTAAGAGGAATTGCTTACTTCGTCATACCACCCCTCAATAAAGGCTGCATCGACTGGATAGTTTGGCTCTATGTCAGCAAAAATCGCAACACCATCAGGAGTACTTAGGTCATTAGCTAATGCAATCGCTTTTTTCGCTTCACTAACACCATTATCATAGCCAGTTGCATCAGTGAATCCGTTATAGATTAGAAGGATATCTGCCTCATTGGAGTGAATTAAATCAATTTGTTCCCCTGTTAGACCGTTTGAAACCCCATCATTTGTACCTAAATAGCGTGCAACAATTTTTGGGGTTCCAAAGTTATCTCTCACACAAGCATAGAAATCCTCCGTTGTTTCACTAGCGGAATCAATTCCCCATAAATAGGAAGTCTCCTCATTATTATCCGTATCTCCGTTATTATCGTTGCTATTTTCCTCATTATTGCTATCGTCACTATCATTTGAATTTTCATTATCATTATTTGTGTTTTCTTGTTTTCCATTTGTATTAAGCTCATTTGTGACATTTACATCAACTGTTAAATCTAAGTCATTTAATATTTTATTTGCTAATTCCGCTTTATTATTAGAAAGAATATTGTTTGTAATCGAGTTAGTTGTTGTACCATTTACCTGCCCTTTTAACAGATTCTCTATGGCATTATTAATGGTAACAGATGCGTCATCTTCTGTTTTATTATCAATTGTATTTTCAATCGATGCATTTGTATCCTCTATATCATTCGTTACTTTATTATCAATCGTTGCTTTCGCTTCACTGCTTACAATATTTTGAATATTATTTGTTACAGATATATTAACATTTCCTTGGCCGCTTTCCGTTGTAGCAGTGCCTTGTGAATCAACCGAATTACTTGGTTCTTTGTCTGCTTCCACACTCTTTGTATGAAAAAGCAATACAGTTACAATGCCGGAAAATAGAATCAAGAAAGTAGCAGCTGCTATGAGAAGGTATTTCTTCCAATCCATTCTGTCACACCTTTCCTAATTTACTTACCATATAAAGTATGTAAACTAGGCTGTTTGGGTGTGGGCTATTTAGAAGTTATGCAATACCATCCATAGCAGATCAAGAGAGAATGGTTTATTTATTAAAATGAGGTTTTAGAATATCTTTTAATATAGTCGCACTTTGATGAAATTTTTCTTGCTCATCTTCAGCTAGTTCCAATTCAACGACTTCACGTATTCCTTCTCTATTTATTACTGCAGGTACACCTATATAGACATCCTTTTCTCCATATTGGCCATCTAAATAGGCAGATACGGTTAATACACTATTTTCATTACTTAAGATTGCCTTTGTAATTCGCACAAGTCCCATAGCAATCCCATAATAAGTAGCACCTTTCCCTTCAATAATTTTGTAGGCTGCGTCACGCACATTCACAAAAATTTCGTCTAAATCCTCCATTTTATATTCAGCCGCTCTTTTCATTAGCTTATAAACAGGAATACCGGCAACATCTGCTGAACTATAGGCTGGCAGTTCACTGTCGCCATGCTCTCCAATAATATAGGCATGGACACTAGTTGGAGCAACTTTAAAGTAATCTCCAAGTAGAAAACGGAACCGAGCAGTATCCAAAATTGTCCCAGAGCCAACAACTTGATTTTTCGGAAGTCCACTATATCGCCAAGTTGCATAGGTTAAAATGTCTACTGGATTTGTTGCAACTAAGAATATTCCATGAAAGCCACTTGCCATCACTTGATCGACAATCGATTTAAATATTTTTAAATTCTTTTCCACTAAATCAAGACGTGTTTCACCAGGTTTTTGATTAGCTCCAGCACATATAACAACTAGATCCATCTCCGTGCAATCCTTATACTCTCCATATTTAATACTTATTGGGTTAGGAGCAAAGACTTTGCCATGATTCAAATCCATTACATCTCCAATTGCTTTATCTTTATTAAGATCAATTAACAATAATTCATCCACAATCCCTTGATTCATTAACGCAAATGCGTAACTAGATCCTACAAAACCTGTGCCAATTAAGGCTACACGGCTAACTTTATTACTAAGCATCCTTCATTCTCCTTTTGAACATATTTTAACTATATCATTTGTTATTTTAACGGGAATTATGTATCCACATTAATGAGAGAGGAGGAAGGCAAATATTATCTGAACGAAAAAAAAGAAGCCACTTTAAAGTAAGCTTCTCTGAAATGCCTTAGCGTTTTCTTTTTTTAGAGTCTGCTGCAACGGCTGCTTTTTTTACAATCTTTTCAAATTCTACATTTGCTTGAAATACATCCTCTTTCAATTGAATAACCGATAGTATTTTTCCTTTGCGTCCTTTAATTTTTATTTCTTGTTCAACATTTGGGATTTCTTGCCGGAGTTGAGTTAATACATTTGTGCTATTATCAAAAAAGTGAACAGTTACCAAGTTATTTCACTCCTTTATTCGAATTTTTCTCATAATAAAATAAATATGATTTATGAAATAAATTAGAACAAAAACAATATTGTCTTATGGGACAAATTTGCTCCTAGAGGAAAAAGATTACGGACCAACTTCACTTGTTTTCGCTTATAATGAAAGAAGACTATATAAAGGTGAGGGACCCACACATGAAAATTTCCTTTCAAAAAACAGGAGATCCAACAGACCAACTGATTACCAGTTTAAACAAATGGGAGAATGATCCAAAGCTAATCCCATTAATCCATCCTTGTCGGAATAAAGAGGATGTAGAAAGCTATGTACGGATAACAAAAGAAGAAATCAATAAACGGTTAACAACATACCATATGTATGAAATATATCTAGACAATATACTGGTAGGGGAAATGAATTATACAGTTGACCCAGTCCATTTGTATAAAAAAGAAAGAGGGACTGCATGGATTGCTATTACAATAGGGGAAGAAATCGCTAGAGGGAGAGGAATAGGCTCCACTTCGCTTAGATATTTAGAAGAACAGATTAAAAAGCAGGGTCTAAAAAGAATAGAATTAGGGGTATTCGAATTTAATAAAAGTGCTCAAAAATTATACAGCAAACTTGGCTACCAAGAAATCGGGAAAAACAAACAATTTACCTACTATCAAGATAGAATGTGGGACGATATCCGCATGGAAAAATACGTATAAAAAAAATAGGGAATGTAATGCAAAAAGCTAACATTCCCTATTTTTTAATATTGACGATACACGTAAGGATCATCGGGCTCATTTATTGTTTTCCAATCTGTAACTTTAAGAATCGGAATGGTTTTCTTAAATGGTTGATAGTAAATGGTTTCAAGCTTTCCAGTTACCTGTAGCCACTGGTCATTGTCTTTTTTCATATCATCTGGAATATCCAGAAGCATGCCAAATACGCCAGCATCTGCAATGCAATGTATGATGCCAAATCGCAGCAAGAACAGCTGATTATTCATTAAATCTTCTTCCTTATACGAAAAACCAGTAATGGTAATTTCCCGATCCATAAATTGTCCTGGATAATTATAAATCGTTTCTAAATCATTTAAAAAATTATCTTCTCCCAAAGTAATTTCTTTTAGATTCTTTAATTTATCCAAACCCTTATCCATTACTTCTGCATAACCTTCTTTTCCATAATAACTGCTTGTATTAGGCTGCAAGAATTGATGCTGGCTATACTCATCTCCTTCATCATATGCAGGGAAATACAAACCTTTTTTTTCTACAATATTGGAGTCAAGGGTTGCTACTGGAAGCATTAACCCCGTTAGTATTGGCAGCATTAATGCTACAATTGTTAATCCACGTTTCCAAAAGCTATTTTCTTCATGGGAATGATCGTGTCCACAATGTTCACAAGAATCATGATCATGGTTATTTTTATCCTTTTTCATATAGTTATAGACACATATAATTGTAAAGAGTACAAATATATAAATGGCCGATTCTGATATATATGAATATTTCATATTAATATATTTTGAGATATCGCCAGTAGCATGTAAATGCAAAAATAAATAAGTAAAGCCGATTAACACAAATATACGAAGCATTTTTTTTCACCTCTTTATAGAAAAATGGTTACGAGAAACACGATGATGGTAATAAGACTTGTCAGTAAGATAACAAACTTAGCTTTAAACGTACTTAAGAGCATCAATGTATTCTTAATATCTAACATTGGACCAAATACTAGGAATGCAAGAATTGATCCTACTGAGAAGCTGTTTCTAAAGCTCGCTGCCACAAATGCATCTGCTTGGGAACAAAGACTTAGGATATAGCCGAGTCCCATCATAACTAGATGAGAGGATGCCTGCCCATGTCCTATTGATACAAGGGTAGATGTTTTCACAAATGTTTGTACAGCGGCAGCAATGAACGAACCAATCACTAAATATTTTCCTACAGAGAAAAATTCGTCTATAGAATGTTTAAACATTGCTTCGATTCGTCCTTTAAACGAATGATAGTGCATATGTTCTGGCACATGATTTTTTAAGGGCGACTGTTTCACTGTTTTTTGCAAAGCAAGTCCAACTAGAATCGAACAAATAAGCGCAGCAACCGACCGAAGAATCACCATTCTCCAGCTGTTTCCAAATGCAACATAGGTGGAAAAAATAACTACCGGGTTAATAATCGGGCCAGTGAGCATAAAAGCAATACTTGCTGGCAGTGGTACACCTTTTAAGATTAGCCTTCTTGTAATTGGTATTATTCCACATTCACATGCGGGAATAATGCTTCCAACTAATGAAGCAAATAAAATCGCAAGAATTGGATTCTTCGGCATGATTTTCGCAATAAATTCTTCTGAAACAAAGATTTGTATGATTCCAGAAATAAGAACACCAATTAATATAAAGGGTAGTGCCTCAATAATGATACTTATAAAGATCGTATTTAATTGTAATAATGTTTCCACATTCATTTTTAAAAGAACACCTACTTTTTCGTTAGATTACATGAATTCATTATTATAAGGAACAATGATTAAAATCAGATGAAAACAAAAAATACCCATATCGCCGATTTTTAATTAGTTATTGCAAACGAATTCATAAACCCTTACATTAATAGTGATAGGATGAACGCCACAGGAGAGAAGGTGAACAAAACTGAAGACAAAGTATTTGCTCTATTTCCTTGTACTATTCCAGATGTTAATCATGGCTGCATGTAGTGCTCAGAAACCAAAAGAAGCAGGTGATCTTAACCAGAGTGAAACAAATCAAGAACAAAAAAATATCGATTTTCCTTCTGACTATTTAACGGATATAGTGGAAACAGCAAAAAAAGGAATGACAGATACAAGTCCCTTTAACGTATTATCCAATACGATAGAACAGGTAGAAATGCAATGGGAAGAGCCAGTTAGAACAGACCATGTAGGGAATGGCTTTTACGCTACCTATGATAAAAAGAATACCGTGTTTGGTTTTACTGCAAAAGGAGAGATTTATGATATTCGTTCCTATAAAAAGCAATTACAGGTATTCTCCTTGTCTGATTTAAAAGAAGTAATAGGAGAACCAGCAGAAATAAGAACAGGTGAAGGGGAAAAAATAATTGTTTATAACCTTTCAAAGGAGATTCAGCTTAAATTTATCATCCTGAATGAAACAGATAAAGTGGACCATCTATCTGTTTATAATGAAGAGAGAGGGGAGCAAGCTGGCTATGTATTAGATTTAAAGGGAAACTCTGATCAGCTAACAAACAAGCAATGGCAAGCGATGCAAACTTGGAGGAGTGATATCGTGAACTTTAAAGAAAATCAGCCTAATTTATACATAAATGGACGAAATGAAAAGAAGATTTCTTTAACCTTTGATGATGGTCCTGATGAAATCGTGACACCAAAAATAATTGAAATATTACAAAACCATCATGTGAAAGGAAATTTTTTCTTTATTGGCAGTGAAGCAGAAAAGTACCCACAAGTTGTTAAAAATGCCTATGAAAACGGTAATTTAGTATTAAGTCATAGCTATCATCATGTTGATTTGACTACTTTAAGCAATGCTGAACAAGCAAATGAAATAAACAATGCAGGGCTTGCTATTCAAACAATTATTGGGAAAGAGCCGGCGATGATTAGACCACCATATGGGGAAACAAATGAAACCTTAATAGAAAATGCCAAAGATAAAGGCTACTCTGTGATAATTTGGTCAATCGATACACTTGATTGGTCACAAAAGGATCCTGAAAATATTATCAAAAATGTCACAGATAATTTGCGAAACGGCGATATTATTTTAATGCATTCAGATTCAGAAAAAACAGAAACAGCAAAGGCATTACCTACAATCATTGAAGCCGTTCAAGAAAAAGGATTTGAAATTGTTGGCTTGGATGAATTGTTGGGGGTAGAGGCATATCAGTAATTAGAAATTCTGTTAGTGGTAAAGGAAAGATGAAACTTTAAAACGAATGATTAATATAGTTTCTATTAATCATTCGTTTTAATAAAAGCAAACTCTGACACTTTCAATCATATAGAAGGGGACAGTATGATTACTGAAATCCTAAATGTAATAACAGAAGAGAGGCTAACGAAATGAAAGAAAAAGAAAGGCTTGCATTTATAAAAAGATATTTTCCCCATTTCGTGATTAAAGAAGTAAAAGTAAATAATAAGGGGTGGGACAACGATCTAGTTATTATTAATAATAACTTAGTCTTTAGATTTCCTAAATCGGAAGAAGTGGCAGCAAAAGTAAAAACAGAAGGCGAAATTTTAACAGCAGTAAAAGCGAGAAATCCACTGTTGGTAATACCTGAATTTGAGTATATGCATGAAGATGACAAAGTTAAAGGTGTAAAATATCCTCTGATTGAAGGGAAATCTTTATCTGAATATGCTCCTAATACCATTACTTGTCATTTTGAGAACGCCAGATTGGTTGGCGACTTTCTCACAAAATTACATAGTGTCGAAGTAGCACAATTAAACAGTAGTATGTTAACAAGCCTTCATAACCATTCTTATTGGGAGTCTTTCTACAAGAAAGTAGAACGACAAGTATTTCCATTTTTAAAGTACAAACAGCAAGAACAGATTGCCCATTTATTTGAGCGCTTTCTAGAAATCTATGAAGATATACCAGCTAAGAAAGTTATCATTCATGGAGACTTAACGACCTCAAACATTATTTATAATGAACAGAAGGGGAGGATTAGTGGCATTATTGATTTTACAGATGCACAAATTGGAGACCCTGCTTTTGATTTTGCGGGTATCTATTGGGCATACGGTCCAGACTTCACAAAAGATGTATTGGCGTGTTATCAATCATCAGAACCATCTGAATCCTTGTTTCATAGAGTAAGTAATTTTTACGGATTACAGCCTGTATTCCATGAATTACTTTATGCACTGGAGAATCAGTATACTATAAATTGGGAAACTGCATTACAGCGGTTTAATTGTCTCTATGAGTTTATTAATGCTAGATGAACTCCCTAAATTAGTAAAAATAAGATATAATATTGAAAAATGAAGAATATATGAATAACAAAAATGTTACTAACCATAGCATTTGATAGGAGGTTTACAAAAAATTGTGGAGATTAGTAAACGGTAAATTAATTCATGAAACGGATCAATCTAGAGTCAAATTTAGAACAAACATTAGTAAAGAAATCATCGATACATTAAGCAAAATGGCTGAAGAAAATGATACGCACATAAATTATTTATTTGAAAACGGTCTAAGAAATTTACTAGCAAATAATATGATTCAATTCTCAAAAGAATCCAGACCAAAGGATCGAGTTCAATATAAAACAACTTACGATAAACAATTATTGGAGAATGCGAAACAATTTGCAAAATCAAATCATTTGTATTTGAACGATATTTTAGAATACAGCACGAAATTTATCGATTTAAATGATATTAAAGATAAAAAGTATAAGAATAGAGTAGAGAGAATATAGTCTTGCTATATTCTTATACTTATTGAAACGCCCCGAACATAATATATATTATACACAGCAATTCAAATATTAATAAATCTCATCTCAAAATAAAGTATACTTTAGATAGTGAGACAAAATAAAAAAATTATCGTTTATTTCGAACATTTAATCATTCAATATGCATCCAATACTACTCAGCTATTTTATTGTAGATAATAATATTATTATACATTTACTAAAACCATTTATCTATTAGTTGTTTAAATATTTAATATAAACAATTCTTAGCTTGCTATTTAAAATCAGCAATCATTCCATTTTCGCAATACTATATATAAATTTGGCTTATAGATGCTCAGCGGAACCATTTCTATACATCTCTTCTCTCGTCAAGTTTACATAATATTAGCATTTAACCTTTGCATATAAAAAAACAGAGAACAGATTTAGTTTCTGTTCTCTGGGTATCTCCATCAACAATCGCTTAGTTAAAGCGTCTTTTTTTCTGCGATTAATTTATGATAAAAAGTTGCATTAGACGTATAGATATACGGAGTTAACCATAAGAAACCGATTCCTAGAGACAATAGACATAAGAAGCCCCATCCAATAAAGCTTAAGTTTAACAGGAAGAACTTCCATTTGTAACCAACCATTCTTCTTCTGCTTTCTGTAATTGCTTCAAAAATGGATAGCTCTGGATGATCTTTTAAAATCATAAATGTCTGTGAATATGCTAGCCCTTTGATAATTCCCGGAATTAATAATAATAAAGACCATAAGAATGTAAATATACCTATCATGATAGTCGTACCAATGGATTTTAGAGCTAACCTTGCATCCGTATATATCGTAAAAACCTGCGGAATTTCAGGACTTTTCTCTCTAACGATATCGAGATAAAACCAACTAATTGCTATAGTTAATGGGATTAAAATAATACTAATAATGGCATTTAATATGGATGCTAATGGTGGTGTATAATCTTGATTAAACCAATTTAAAATGCCTCCACTAGCATAAACTTCAACAGAGAAATTTATTACCGTACTTAAAATGAAATATAGGAATGTAAGACCTACTACTTTTCCCCATTCCCCTTTTAATGATTGTCTTGCCTCATACTTAATTGCTGAAATTTTCAATGCATATCCCCCTTTATATATATGTAAAAAGACAGATGTACTTATTTGCTGTCTATTTTATTATAGTAATTATATTGGAATACGAAAATGTTTTTTTGACAAAATACCCCAATAATTAATTTTATATCTATTGATGCGCTGGCTTCTTCCCTCCTCTTTTTCTTTTGCACACACTTTTTCCATAAACTTCTATGTATGGTCCTGCCACCTCTCCTCCTTCTTATATACTTCCTCTATTTAATACGAACATTATAGAGAAAGGTTTCATTATTTTTACACCGTATTCAAGCAACTTGTTTTTAGTTAACTAACTAATTAGATGTATCGCTATTGTTCATACCGTAATTTGTCACCATAAATGAACTATTCCTTTGGGATATAAGATTGCTTTAAGCTTTTTTCTTGTATATATACTGAAATAAAAAGATAATTAAAGAGAAAAATTATATATATTTTTTAGGAGGATCGTACGATGAACATACATATTAGCAAAGCTGCTTTAACTTGGTTTAAAGAAGAAGTAGGGTTAGATACGGGAAGTTATGTGCGCTTTTATCCAATGATTTACGGAAATAGTCCCGTTCAAGAAAACTTTTCACTTGGCTTTTCCATCGAGGCACCTGTTGATGCAATAGCAAGTAGTGAAGCAGAAGGAATTCATTTTTACGTAGAGGAAACAGATGTTTGGTACTTTAATGGGCACGACTTATATGTAGAATTTAATGAAGCAATGGATGAAGTGGAATATCAATATAAATTACCAAAAATAAAAGGTTGAAATATATATAACCGCCGATAAACTGGCGGTTATATGGAATTACATATTAGATGATACAATTTCGTTTTACTAGTTAATTTTTTTAAATTCTTCTATCAATCTATCATTTGTAATCTCGTCAGAATGATGTAAAGTGATATTTGCTCCTAGACTATTAAAAGCTGCTACTGCATTGTCGTATCCTCGTTCAATATGTTCAATCCCAGTAATCGTTGTTGTTCCTTCTGCGATAACACCTGCAAGAATAAGGCATATTCCTGCGCGGACATCGGAAGCATTAACTAATGCTCCATGTAAATTTGATTTCCCTTTAATATGTGCAACACCATTTGTTACCTCAATGCTCGCTCCCATTTTGTTCAACTGATATACATGATTAAATCGGTTCGGATATATAGTTTCCCGAAGTATACTTTTTCCAGTCGCTTGTGTTAGCAATACGGTTAAAGGCTGCTGCAAATCCGTAGGAAATCCTGGAAACATAGCGGTTCTTACTCTTGTCGCTCTAATTCGACCATCTAAAAAGGATGTAATATTATTTTCTTTTATTTCAATGCCTACACCAATCTCTTTTAATTTCGTTATACAGGAAGTAAGATGTTCTGGAATAATATCTTTTACTGTAATCGTGCCTCCCGTAATCCCAGAAGAAATCAGAAATGCTCCTGCAATAAGGCGGTCAGGAATAACGCTGTAGGTACAGCCATTTAATTGCTTAACACCTTTAATTTTGATTGTATCTGTACCT
This sequence comes from Bacillus sp. 522_BSPC, assembly GCF_001076885.1. GTDB lineage: Bacteria > Bacillota > Bacilli > Bacillales > Cytobacillaceae > Niallia > Niallia hominis. The sequence goes on along the minus strand of NZ_JVDT01000064.1, from coordinate 10,871 downwards.
GCACCGATGATTTTTGCACCCATTTGATTTAAAAATAACGCTGTATCTGTTACTTCAGGATCTCTTGCGGCATTTAATAGAATAGTTTCCCCTTCTGCTAATACGGCTGCTAGCATACTATTAATTGTCGCCCCTGATGTAATTGTATCAAAATAGATTGTTGCACCTTTTAACTTAGAAGCTTCTACTTCATAATAATCTTTATAAAAAGTGAATGATGCTCCTAGTTTTTCTAATGACTTTATATGCTGATCAATTGGTCTGCTTACAAAATCATCTCCGCCTGGATATCCTAGTGATACTTTTTTAAATTTAGCGAGTAATGCTCCAATAAAATAATAGGCTGTTCTGAATTTACCAGATTTTTCAGGTTCAATTATTGTATTATTTATTTTAGTCGGGTCAATATGGACGTCTCCTAAACTATCTCGATTCATTACACATCCAATTTCATCTCCAATTTGACGAAGCACTCCAAAATCTGCGATGTTTGGGATGTTTTTTAAAATTACGGGTTCACTAGCTAAGCATGCTGCCGCAAGAATTGCGAGTGAGCTATTTTTCGAACCAGGTACTGTTAAGGAACCTTCTAGCTTAGAAGGTCCTTCTATGTTTATCCATCTCATTATAAATCTCCTATTCCACTCATTCTAATCAATGTAAATCCGCAAAAATGATTTGCGCTTTTTTCTTTTTTATCTCTTGAATTGTTTTTTCTGGAGCACCTAGATCTGTGATAAGAATATCTATATCCTCCATTGGTATGGATTGCATAAACATTTCAAGCCCTATTTTTTCATGGGGTGCAAGGCATACTACTTTTTGGGCAACACTTGATACTGTTTGGGCAAATGCTGCGGCTTCAGGAGTCGACGTACTAATTCCTTTCGCATTAACTCCTCCTCCTGTTAAAAAACAAATATCTAAAGAGAATTTACGCATCATTTCCATAGCAAGACAATCTATCATACTACCAGAAGAAACCTCCCTTAATTTTCCTCCGATTAGATAAGCACTTATATTTTCTTGTGTTCTAATATGTTCTGCAATCTTTAAGGAATTTGTGACGATTGTATAAGGGATATCCTTTGGCAAATACTTTAGCATTCCATAATGAATACCTGCTCCTCCAAGAAAAACAGTATCATTTTTTTTAATAAAAGAAGCTGCTAATTTTGAAATAGCATTTTCATGTGGAGCCCCTACTCCATATCTGATTGATTCTTTCTGTGGCATTGTTCGTACTTTAGGGGTTGGTCCATGAAGAATAGCACCACCATATGTTTTTTGAAGCAAGCCTTGTTCTTCCATAATCGTTAAGTCTCTTCTTATCGAATCAAGAGACATCTCAAATTGAATTGCTAAATCTTTGGCTATTACTTTGCCATCTCTTTCTATAAGTTCTAAAATTCTTTTTCTTCTTTCCTCCGCTAACATACTCTTCCCTTTCACATTAAGATATAAATATAAATTTATATTATTCCGTTTTATTAAGCATTGTCAATTTTATTATTCATTTTTCTTCTTTTTTATTACGTATTGTTCATTTTTCCCGCACCAAGAACATATGTTCCTAACTTTATTTAACAATCATGTTTATGTATTGCTATATAAAAAAATTGCTGCATAAAAGCAGCAATTTCAATCTGTAATGTTTCCCTGAATTAAAGCTCTATATCATATTCCATTCGCTTCGCAGTTTCTGTCATCAATTTAGTACCTACCAAACGCTTTCCAAGATGAAAAGACATATTTATTCCTGCGGAAATCCCTCCTGAAGTAATAATATTCCCTTCATCTACAAATTTAACGTTTTTCACTACATTTACTTCGGGATACTCGTTTTCTAACCTGTCTAGACTTGCCCAGTGTGTTGTTGCTTTTTTTCCATCTAACAAACCTGCTTTTGCTAACAATAATGCACCAGTACAAACAGACGTCATAAATTGTACCTCTTCCATTTGCTGTGATATCCAATGAATAACACTTTCCTTCTTTATTTCGCTCTCTCTTGCCCCAAGCCCTCCTGGAATAATTAAAATATTAAAGGTTGGCATCGTTTCGAAGCTAAAATCAGGGTGCACCTTCAAGCCATTTCTCGCATGTATCATTTGTCCGTTCTCTGAAATGGTATGCACAGAAAATGGTTTCGTCCCATCTTCACTTGTCGTGACAGAGAATACTTCAAATGGACCTGCAAAGTCTAGAACCTCCACATCATTAAATAGAAAAATGCCTACTTTCCACTGTTTATTTTCCATTTTACCCTCCCTAAATCTTTTCTTTCATCATTATAGCTAATAATCCCATTAAGAGGAGTAAATTCTAATAATAAACTTGATAACCTTCTTAATTTTTGAAAAAATAAAACTAACTAAAAGGAAGGCAGGCTACAGAATGAAACAACAAAAAAGAGTGAGAGATTACTGGATAACAGTTGGTAGACTAGAAACAGGCAGTAATAATGCCATTACAGATGTTGATGGTGTTACTGTTGGTCATGTTACATTAAGCAATGGTGATATACAGACAGGTGTAACGGCCATTTTGCCACATCAAGGAAATGTTTTTAAAGAAAAAGTAATCGCTGCAAGCCATGTGATTAATGGTTTCGGCAAAACGATGGGCACCATTCAAATCAATGAATTAGGGACAATTGAAACACCTATCCTCTTAACAAACACATTAAGCATTGGTACTGCTGCTGATGCACTCATTGAATATATGCTAAATCAAAACGAGGAAATTGGCAGATCGACTGGAACCGTCAATCCGATTGTCTGTGAATGTAATGATATGTTCCTAAATGACGTAAGAGCACGAAACATTACAAAAGAACATGTTTTCGAGGCTATCGCTAATGCATCTATTGAATTTGAAGAAGGTTCTGTTGGTGCTGGGAGAGGAATGCTTTGTTATTCATTAAAAGGTGGAATTGGTACATCCTCTCGGTTAATGACAATGGAGCATGGGACATATACAATTGGTGTGTTCGCTCTAACTAATTTCGGGATATTAAGTGATTTAACAATAGCGGGGAATCCAATTGGGCAAGAACTAAAAGAATATCTTCTCCAGGCAAAGAATGACAAAGATCAAGGTTCTGTCATTATTATTGTTGCGACAGACCTTCCAGTGTCAGAGAGACAATTAAGCCGCATCATTAAGCGGGCTGTTTCTGGTCTTTCCCGTACTGGCTCCATCATAACAACAGGTAGTGGTGAAATCGTCATTGGTTTTTCAACAGCAACAAAAATACCTCACGAAAAGCCAGCTTCAAGCGTTCCTGTTTCGACAATCCATGAAGAAGATATTGATTTAGCTTTCAGAGCCGTTGGTGAGGCTACTGAGGAAGCAGTGCTCAACTCCTTAATCACTGCAACCCATGTAACTGGTCGAGAAGGAAATGAGCGTCCTGCCCTTAAAGATTTAATCGATAAATATGCAATTAGTCTTAACTAGTAAAAAACCAGACGCCTGTTTTCATACACCGCGTCTGGTTTTTCTTATTTATATTTTCCTTCAAAGATTGTTTCGACTAACGGACGACGATTGGAAGGTAGCTCACGTGCTTGAAAATCTTCTGGCAATGCATCCTTCTCTCCTTGATATCCAATGGCAATTGCTACTTGAACATTATACTCTTCTGGAATATTTAATACTTCTCGTGCTTTGTCCTTATCAAAGCCACCAATTGCATGTGTTTTTAATCCTTCTTTGATTGCCTGTAAGGATAAGAATCCCCATGCAGTTCCACTATCAAATGCATCCATCCGATTTTGGTTATCTGATATAAGCACCGCTAACACAGGCGCATTTTTGCACCACTCTAAGTTTCTTTCAAAAATAAATGAATGAAATAGTTCACGTTCTGCTTAGGTACGAGCAAGGATAAACCGCCATGGCTGCGAATTATTAGCAGATGGAGCCCAACGAGCAGCCTCGAAAACACGCATTAACACTTCTTCTGGCACTTCTTTTTTTAAAAAAGAACGGGGAGACCAACGATTGATAAAAATGGGATCAATCTCATGGTCTGGTTGACGTAATTGTTGTATTTCTTTTTCGTTCATTAATAATCATCCTCAAAAATTTTTTCAGTTCCCTTCCATTTTAATTTTTTCAAAATTACAAATCAACTAATTGATTTCCCTATTTAATAATTACATGCTCATTTTAAGAGGGGTTAGTCTAAATAAGCAGGTTCCTCTGGATGATGTAAATGTTTAAAAGCTAAAAAAATTTGTGATTCTGTATTTCTTGGTATGGATAGACGCGGAAGTTCATTTTCCGCAAAAAAAGCCACGGAACTTGTTTCCATTCCTTCTTTCGCCTCTCCACCTATAATCTCACATTGAATAAACATCTTATATACATGGTATGGAGAAGGTGGATGAGGATGGCACTTCTTGTCTATTACCCCAATTAACTTAACAGCTTTCACATCGAAACCTGATTCTTCCTGAACCTCTTTTACCGCAACTTCTGCCGGAGTTAACCCAATATCTCCCCATCCTCCTGGTAGCGCCCAGGACTGATCTGTTTTTTCTTTTACCATTAAAATTTTCTCGTCTTTAAAAACCACTGCTCGGATATCCACTTTTGGAGTAGCATAACCTGTTTCATTTGCAAAAAGTTCACGAATGATTGACGTATCAACTTTTGTATATTCCGACATCATTTCTATACTCATTTTTCTAATCTCTTCAAATCGTTCTAAATCATATATATCTTTTGAATACGTCAAGCCTGCTTGAGCAATCGCTTGAAGTTGCTTTGCCCACTGTAACCATTTTTGTTCCATACTATGCCTCCCTTTTTATATTTTAGACAATACCAATCATTTCCTTTAACAACCAAACAATTGTATAAAATAAGATGATGACTAATAAAGCTAGAACGAGCATAATCCATACGCCTCTTTTCCTTGCTGAAAAATAAAAATCACGATCCATATATTTATTCATTAATGGATTATACTGACAGACTTTATCCCATAGAGAAGAAAGCCATCCATACATCATAAAGCAAAAAGCGGTAAAAATTGTTAATTTTAGCCACAAGGGTGGGACGAGAATAATAGCCCATGTTGTACTATTGATTAACATAAAATAGCCATATAAATAACTTGAATTTCGAACCACAATTTTAATAAACAATTCGATCAAGCCATTAATTGGAGTACGCTTTTTAAAAATTCGTTTGGAGTTCCGGAAAAGTAATGGTTTTTTTCTTCTTATCACCACTGGCTTTTCTATTTGCGGCGAAGCCATAAAGATAAATTGAGTAATACTCGATTTTCTTTCTTGCTCCATTTCAATATGTATGTCGAGTGAACCTTTTTTCCCTATCGCTTTCAGACTTAATAGAATCGACAAAATAAGTACTGAAATAGAAATAACATAAACTGGAAGATGATAACCACTATCTATAATACGATACATCCATTGACTGCACCAATTAAAAACCAGAAACAAACAAAGTGTGATGATACTTTTTCGAAAAGTAGAGACAACTTTTCTGATTGGATATTTCAGAAATAGGAGGCACGCTTGTAAAGAACGAAAATAAACAAATAAGACGATAATCTCCTGCCAGCTTAACAAATAATAATTAAGCAAAAAAGGTAGAAGACAACTAAACCCTGCACATATGACAAGCAATTGTTGAAGAAAAGAATAAAGATAAGCCCTTCTTTTTAAGCCACTTAGCAATTCAGGCTTTTTCACCAAAAATACTTTATCCGCTTCCACAATAAAGGTCCGTATATTTCCGCTCCATGAAAGAAGGTAAAGGAAGAAAAACGGGATGATAAAAGGAATGTTATCAAGCCATTCAGGTAATTCCTTCCACCATGAAAAATATACTGCTGTACAAAAAATAACTGCAGGAATAAGAATATATAAGACTACCGTCCAATCAGCCACAGAACGAAAAACCTGACTTTGAAACTTCCAATTTCTTATTACACGATCATAAAATAGCTGCCTACTTTTCATTCTTAGTACCTTCCGCTAGCACATGAAAGCAATCATACAAGGAGCCATCTGGCAATTGGCACTGTCTTCGTATATCCTCTAGCGTGCCTTTGGCAACGAGGTGTCCATCATGAATCATAAGAAATCGATCGCATATCTTTTCTGCTGTATCTAATACATGTGTAGACATCAGGATTCCAGCGCCACGCTTTCGTTCCGCTTCAATCGATCCTAGGAAAAGCTTCATCGCATTTGGATCAAGTCCCATAAATGGTTCATCAATAATATATAATAAAGGATTCGTTATCATCGCAAGAACGAGCATTGCTTTTTGCTGCATACCTTTTGAATATTTCGTTGGGTTTTCATGTGCATGTTTAGATAGCTTGTACTTATCCAATAACGTATTTGCCTTTTCCTTATAAGCTAGTTCTTCTAAACCTTCCATTGCCGCAACAAAATCAAGATGTTCCCATAAAGTTAATTCATCATAAAAAATCGGCCTTTCTGGTAAATAAGAATAAGTGATACCATCTTTGGATGAAATCTCTCCATCTAATTGGTCCATTAAACCAAGCAGACTTTTTATCGTTGTACTTTTACCAGCCCCGTTTGGTCCTATTAAGCCAACCAACTCCCCTTTTTCAATTGCGAAATGAATGTCTTTGATGATGTCTTTCTTTTTTTCATAGCCAGCTGATTCTATCGCTACACGTAAAAGAGACATGTCCACACCCTCCCTCTCTTGTTACAAGTACATACGAGTGAAAAGAGGAAAAAGTTTCTATATTGAATAAGAAAGATGTATTTTTTCCCATATAGATACAACTTGCCAATAGTAATAAAGTGGAATGGTTATACAATAATATTATGCAATAGTTCGTGTTTGGAAAGAATTATATAAAAAAGTCCGTTGTTATTACCCGCGGTCTGAATACACTCATTTTCCATGGGCTATGGGCTTTGCCTGTGGGGTCTCACCTTTCTCGCTGATCCTACAGGAGTTTTTGTGTATTCAGACTGCTCAGTTCTTCCATAGAAATGAAGTTTTTCTATTTCCATAATCGTTTATAGAAAAACAATCTAAAGTTCTAATACCTCTTTTTCCGCAATGTGGCTTTGGTAAAAAGCAGCATTGGAAGTATAAACATAAGGAATTAACCAAAGAAAGCCGATTCCGATGGAAAGGATACAAAGTAGTCCCCAGCCAATAAAGCTTAGACCTAACAAAAAGTACTTCCACTTGTATCCATCCATTCTTCTTCTACTTTCAGTAATTGCTTCAAAGATTCCAAACTCTGGATTATCCTTTAACAGCAACATCGTTTGGGAATAAGCTAACCCTTTAATAATTCCAGGAATAAGGAACAATAAGGACCATAAAAAGGTAAAAATGCCAATCATGATATTTGTGCCAATCAGCTTCACAGATAGTGCAACATTTGTATAAATGCTAAAAATTTGAGAAACTTGTGGATTTTCAGTACGTACTAAGCCAAGATAAAACCAAATAATGCCTACAGTTAAAGGAATATACAAAAGAGAGATGATAAAATTTCCAAATTCAGAGCCGACAGGAGAGTATTCCTGATAAAGCCAATTATGTATCCCACCACTAAATAAAATATCAACGATTGTTGTGAGAACCATACTAACAAAGAAATAAATGAAAGATATGAAGACACCTTTTCCCCAATATCCTCTCAGAGCTTGCCTTGCTTCTGTTTTAATTTGTTTTATTTTCATTTCTATTCCTCCTTATTCCAAATTAATGAAACCATCCTCCTGTCATTCCTAAATATAAATATGCGTAATATTCCCATTTATGAAAAGGAAAAAGGCTATGCTTAGCAAGAGAATAAAAAAGATAGATGCAGTTAGGTACATTACCTTTCTGCATCTATCTTTTTTTCTTTCATTTATACAGCTTGACTATCCATTTTCATAACCATTTTGCTTCCGACAAGCTTGACTAAATCTACCACTCGATTTGAATAGCCCCATTCATTGTCATACCATGCTAGTATTTTCACTTTATTGTGGCCGATAACCATTGTCGATAAAGCATCAATAGTTGCAGATTCGGTCGTTGTATTAAAATCAATAGAAACTAAAGGCTCCTCCGTAATAGCAAGAATACCTTTCAAATTCCCCGTTGATTCCTTCTCAAAGGCTCGATTAACTGATTCTCTCGTCACATTTTTTTCTAAATCAACGACTAAATCTACTAAAGAGACATTCTGTGTTGGCACTCTTAATGCCATTCCATGGAGTTTCCCTTCTAAGTGTGGAAGAATCTCTTTCAAAGCCTTTGCAGCACCTGTAGAAGTTGGAATAATATTTTGCCCACAAGATCTTGCACGCCGTAAATCATTATGTGGATTATCTATATTGTTTTGATCATTTGTAAAGGAATGAATCGTTGTCATTAATCCATTCTTTATCGTAAAATGTTTATCTATAACCTTAGCAATTGGCCCTAAACAATTGGTTGTACAGGAGGCATTCGAAATTATATGGTGTTTATCCATATTTAATACCTCTTCATTCACTCCCATTACGATGGTTGCATCAGTATTTACCCCAGGAGCTGTAAGCACTACTTTTTTCGCGCCGGCATGTAAATGCATTGCTGCTTTATCTCTATTGTTAAATTTCCCCGTAGCCTCTACAACGATATCAATATCCAGTTCACGCCAAGGTAATCTTTCTGGATTGCGATTATTTACTAATAGAATCTCTTGACCATCTATTAGAATCGAATGATCCTTAGCTACTACTTTTCCAGGGAATTTCCCATGAATTGTGTCATACTTTATTAAATGTGCTATCGTTTCAGAAGGATAACTGGCATTAATAGCAGTAATATGTATATTTTCATCATTAATAGCATTCCTAAGCACCATTCTTCCGATTCTCCCAAAGCCATTAATTGCTACTGATATTGTCATATAATCCGCTCCTTTTTAAATATGTTATACTAATAACGATTAACCTTTAATAAGTATAACACATATTAAGTAAAATACATCTTATTTATTGAAATAAGATGTATCATTCTTTCTTATTTGGTTTTAAGAGTAGATAAACATTACTATCTCTTTAGTCAACAACGCACGATTGAAGTCACTAGGATTCTCGGCTAAAGCCTAAATCACTCGGTGTTGTAGCTTCTTTGGCATTTCGAACAAACCAAGATATAATAGTAGTGCTATCACGAATATTTTTATTTTTGATGTCTTTTAACAAATAATAGACACTCTCTTGATTAGAAAATGTTTCAAATCCTTTAAAAATAGATCCTATCTTATGATAATCCGTATTGGGGCATTCAATTAGTCCATCAGTGGTAAGGAAGATATGTGTTATTCCTTTTCTCAATTCTTTCACACCTAGATTATAAGTGGGCACATCTTGATGAAAGGTACTATTTTGTCCAATCCATTCATAGAAGCTTCGATGATTTTGCTGGTATTCTCCCAATTTCGAAAACTCTGGATGATTTAATGCGAGTATGCAGTCGCCAATTGATAACCACCATAAATAGTTTTTTTTTCGCACAACGATTAAACATGCAGTTTCTCCTTGAATCATTTTGCATTGCTCTAGAAATTCCTTGCTGGCGAAATGGTTTAAGAAAAAAGAAGTAATTTGTGGGAATACTTTATTTAGTGGCAATTGTAGAATTGTTTTTATCTCCTCTTTTTTTTCATCCATGCTTTTTATCACTAAATCTGCGCTTTGTGCTGTATCATGTGCATCTAAAAGGGTCGCTAATTCCCAATCATCTTGTTCATTTATCCAGATTAAGCAGCCGTCTTCATTTTTGTAATGACCTACAGAAGAATTTCCTCCAAATCTGCCTAATACTAGATTATTTTTTAGCTGAAGAATGTTAATCTCATCCACAAAATGTTTGTCACTACCTACCCATTTATATTCCATATAGTTCTTCCTCACATATAAAGCAACATATAGCCATTTCCCATTCCCCCTATGATAAAAATGGATAGAAAATCTAATGTCTCCTTGAAAGAATCAATAACCCTTTCGAAAAAATTTCTGATATGCAACTTTTTTACTCTTAACTACGAAAACCTTTCCCTGATACTCTTGATATTTTTTAAAAAAATCAGGCTTGCCCACTTCTTCAAAGTGTTTATTCCATTGAAACATTTTAAAGAAAATCTTAAAGGAAGGCTGATAATGTGCTTTTTCAATGCCTACCTTTTGCTTAATAAATCTTTTCATAATGCGATAGGTACGAATATAATAATTAGTATCCAAGAAAATAATGGTATCCGCTTGTTGGAAACTGTTCTTTACCCATTCGTCATGATGAACTCCTTCGATAATCCATTTATCTGTTTGGACAATCCTATGTAATAATTTCTCTCGTTCCTCTTCGGTTCTTCTGCTATCTCCATTTTCCTTTCGCATCCAAACGACATTATCGAGTTCATAATATGGAATTTCTAGTTTCGTTGATAATTCCTTCGCTAATGTTGTTTTTCCACTACCAACAGAACCAATGATATGAACTTTAGCTGGAGCAGTTTTCACCATTCAACACCTCCCTATGATAGCCGATTATTATGCATGAGAGGTAAGTGGAAAAAGGATTGGTTCAAGGTTTTCAATCTTTCTCGCATGTCGAATAAATAAAACATCTGAACTCTCTGCAACTATATAATTTCCTTTGCTTTTTAAATCATCTGGTATAAAATGAAATATCACTTTATTCATCGTTTCCGTAAAAAGAGAGGAGAGAAGAGCTTCCATATTTACAATAGATGCACTAATCACATCATATATATGTAATTCATCCTCTATTTTTTCATAAATAACAATAACATCTTCTTTTTCAAAATAATAAGTGATTTCATGAAAAAC
>NZ_JVDT01000063.1 GCF_001076885.1 Bacillus sp. 522_BSPC | reverse complement strand
GCTCGCCCCGTGGAAAGCGAGCGGTAAGCCTCGGAAAACAAAAACCTACACTAAGTTTGAATGGTTTGGTAACTACCGACACACCAGGTAATACACTTTTTCAGTTACCTCTACTGATGATTAGTGGAACTATACGGAAGAATGGGATGGATTTTTTTTGATGAAATATTTAGAAAAAACAAATAATGATGTATAATAAAGGAACAATTACAAATTGATGGAAAGGTGGTTAAACGCTTGCTAAGGAAAATAGTAAAAGGATATTTATATGTTGTCGTTCTTCCTCTTACATTTTTAATCTCTATTTTGTTTGTAAAAGGACAAAAAAGTTTGTACATTTTATACTAAGGACAAAAGAGTATGTACTTTTTGAAAATTTATAATATTTTATATCTCCACAATTTAGATATTTATGTACAATCCATTATATTGTACATGCTTATTAAAAATATGTTAATTCAGAGGTGGTAAAATATGTATACCCCAGTAATAACTGATGGAAGTAAACGTTTTGGAAATAATAGATGGTATTCATTTAGTCCGAAATTAAAAAGAAATGTTTATTTATTTAGCGATTTAGAATATGAGCATTGGTTACTTGTAGAAGCTAATCCGCAAATTTTGGATTTTTGTGAACAACCTTTAGAAGTAACAAGCCTTATTAATGGTAAAATGAAAAATTCAATTTTCGATATTTGGATTAAATATGCTGATGGAAAACAAGAATTTAGAGAAATCAAATATTCATTTGAACTTAATAAAGCTAAAGTAATTGATCAGTTTACTGTTCAACAGGATTGGTGCAATGAAAATGGATATAAACACAGCGTTCAAACCGAGAATGAAATTCGTGAAAATAGGCTGTTTCTTTCTAATTTAAAGTTAATTTTAAAAACAATTAAACAAGCTACCCCTTCTGACGTTGATAAATATAGAATCATCAAAATATTAAAAGAAAACTTACCTCAAAGAAGAACTCTTCAGACTATCTTACAAAACTCAAAATTCACTCTCGATAAATTATATGTTTCAATTGGTTGGATGATATTTAATGGAGAAATTCAATCCAATATTTCTCAAAGTCATTTTGGTATTAATACAGAGGTGTGGATAAATGGGTAGAAGAAGCGTTGAAAATTTAAACATTAATCAAGAATCATTGGACACATCACTTTGGCCAACAGTATTAATTGAAAATTTAACCCCTAAACATCGTAAGCTATTTTTAGAAAGAAAAAAAGCTGTTGACTTATTTATATCTACTGACATGAAGGTTAAAGATATAGAAACTGAAACAGGGTTAAGACGAGATGAAATTCATAGGTTTGTTAGAAGATGTTTAGAAAAGGATGAATCAGGAGAAATAATGGGCTATAAAGGATTGATTCCTTATAAGAGAGTAAAGGATTATAACAGAAAAGATTTTCCAGTAATTAAAGAAGAAGATTCTAATAACTTTACTGGTGCATTCAACTTATTACTTGATACCTACCCTACTCTAAAAGAATTAATAATAGATTTATATCTAAATAGGAAAAGTAATAAGAATAAAATTATCGATCCCATCATTAACAGTATGAGTAAAATGTTTGTGGGAGAATAAATATCCTTTTTG
>NZ_JVDT01000062.1 GCF_001076885.1 Bacillus sp. 522_BSPC | reverse complement strand
TCGAGCGTCCTCCGCTCCATTACACTTCGTTTTTTAAACCTTTTTCCAAAATAATAAACGCGAATATTTATGCGGATTAACCGCATAAATATTCGCGTTTATTATTGGTTGAAATGCTTATGTCCCAGCCTCTTTTATCGTAAGTCTATTAATCTAGTCTTTTTCTTTCTTTAATTCAAAGTATTTATCCATTACACGTTTTCCGATTGTTAAGTTCGGGGAAGGACCATTATTTGTTGTATAAACCCACGGAACCATTACTGCCATTGCTACTTCTGGATTATCGGACGGGGCATATGTTATTAAACTTACATTCATAACTTGTGGTGGTTCTTCTTGCTTATTTAATGGATCATAATAAAAAGCTTCTGCGGTCCCAGTTTTTCCAGCCGGACTATAGGAAGCACCTGCAAAGACACTTCCTGTCCCTCCTGGCTGCATTACCATTCGAAAACCTTTTTGAATTTGCTCCATCCAACCAGGTTCCAAATCTAACTTATTTAATACCTTGGGTTGAATTTCCTGAACAATCGGTCCTAATTGCCCCTCTTCGCTGGATGTCTCTCTTATTTCTTTCACTAAGTGTGGCTGAATGCGATAACCACCATTTGCGATTGTTGAAATGTATTGTGCTAATTGCATATTTGTATAGGTATCATATTGTCCAATGGATAAGAACATTAAATTTGCTGGCTGATTTGGATCAATTGCTCCTTTAAAACCAGCCATTTCATTTGGCAAATCAATTCCTGTTCGCACACCTAATCCAAATTCAGAAAAAGAATTTCTTATCTTTGGGTATGCATCCAAATCAATGTTTAATGGCTGCATATAAGCATATTTTCCCTTTCCTATCATAATAGCCGTTTTAGCCATAAAAACATTGGATGATTGCTTTAAAGCAATTAAGTCATTAATATTCCCCATTGTCTTCCAGGACTTAAAAGGGTTAGAACCCTTAATTTGCATCGTTGAATCATTAATATATGTCGTACCAGGACTTAGAACCCCTTCTTTATAGCCTGTGATTACCATAGCACCTTTTACGACTGAACCCACGTTATAGGAAGTTGTAATATTCCCTAACGCAAAATCATTAACAATTTGTTTTCCTGAATCATCATCTGTTCCTAATTGTTTACCAGCCATTGTTAATATTTCCCCTGTATGAGGGTCCATTAATACAACAAATGCTCGATCTAAATACTTGGTACCAGCATAACCGTATTTCGTTTTTTTTAATTCTTCCTCAATGATTTTCTCCACTTCCAGCTGCAAATCCATATCGATGGTTAATACTAAATCATTTCCTGCAGATCCATTCGATAAAATTTCCGAGCCTACAATGTCATCTGTTTTATCTTTAATATATTTAACCTTTTTCTTTTGCCCTTTTAAAACATCTTCATATTGCTTTTCTAGATAGCTTAGTCCAACTCGATCGTTCATGCTGTATCCTTTAGCTAAATAGCTGTCTTTTTCTTCAGCTGGGACTCCTCTTTGAGAGGTGCTCACATTTCCCAAGACAGTTTTTAAAGTGGAGCCAAATTCATACTCTCTATCCCAATCTCGAAGGGTGTCTACTCCAGGTAATCTTTCTAAGTTTTCACTAATAATGGCAATTTCTTTATCGGTAACCCCTTCATTTTTTACAATATGGGGAGTATAAAAATAACCGCTTTGAAACTCTCGATATATCGCTAATGTTTCCATATCTAAATCGGTTAGTTTGTTTAAATCTGTTTCAGATATGCTATTACGCAATAGCTCATCATACGCTTTTTGATATTCCTTTTTGTCGTCTTTATACTTTGACGCAAGCTGTTTCTGATCTTCTTCTGATATCTTTGTCTTTGCTTCATCTGGATTGATTAAAATCCAATAATCTTTCTTGTCTCTTTCTGAAATCTTTTTAAGATCTTTATCGCTGTCCATTTTAATAATTTTTGCTAATTCTTCAGCCGTATCCCGCATTTCTTCTGCTGTATACTTCTTCCAATTAGTATATGTAATGGCATTCTTGCCTACATTGCTTACAATACTTTTACCTGTTCTGTCATACATTTCTCCCCTTGGAACAGAAGTGCTAATTACGACATCCTCTTTCTTTTCTACTTCATTTTTATAATCGTCTCCATACACAATCTGTACAAATCCTAATCTTAAAATAAGTGCTGAAAACAATAAAAATACCATAAAGAATATAAGGTTAACTCTTAAAGGTATTGGATTTCTCTTTTTTTTCTTTTTTTCTCCCACTTTTAAAACCCCACCATTTCCTCCAAAACTCTCCTATTTTCTATTTTAAAGGAAGATTACAGAAATTTCTATATGATTAAAGGATTTTTAAAGGAATTCTCTCTTTCTCATTCACCTTTTCACAAGAAGAAGAAGATCTGTTAACTCTATAACAGATCTTCTTTTACATAGTTAAGCTGTCTTCCATCTGATTCTTCTAGCAAAAAAATAAATCACCGAGTGTCCACTTCCTAGGATAAACAACAAGACAGGGATTACTTTATTTGGATTGAACATGCTTACACCAATTATAAAAATGAGAACGGATAAAAGCCTTCCTAGATTGAGAAACAATTCTCTTACGACTATATATTCAATTCTCATTTCTCCTGCCTTCCATCCTTTTCCGATTACGTCAAAAGTTAAACTAGTATAAGGAACAAGGATTAATGGATAAGCGATAGCTATAGTACTCGCATAAATCAATAATTTCGTGTAAGAAAAATCAAAAACGATAATAAACATCGAAAGGAATAGCATAATCCCTCCAACTAAAATGGACTTATTCCGATTCTCATTTTTGATTGTCCTCGAAACAATATAATAGGCAACAAATGAAATTCCCGAATTGATTAACCCAAATTTACCCAAAGCCAACTCACTGTCTGTCGCTATATAAACATAGACAGTTATCATAAACGCAAAGACGCCTTCTCGTAAGCCTTGAAAAAAATGAGCATTCGTTATAAGTTTCCAGTTATAATTATTTTTTCGCTCTTCCAAAATTCTTTTAAAATAATATTTGCCTTCTGCCGGCCTTCTTTTGAGAAAAAAACTAGAAATAACCGCTAGAAGAAAGAGTGCAAGAGACATTCCAAAAACAATCATATAACCTGTTGACTTTGTTAGCTGTGAGATAATATATCCCGCAATCATCGGTCCAATCATCCCAGCAACAGAATTTAATAGTCCTAAGAAGCCATTAAAGAAATCTCTAGTTTCCGGTTCGGTAACTTCAAATGTCAAAACATTGTACGCTAGCCAATAGAATCCGTTGCCAATACCAAGTATTGCCCCTAACACTAGGAGAAATGTAGATGCTTTGTCTCCAATTAATAGTACTGTCAAATAGAAAATGGTAAGGAAGGCAACACCAATTCGAAATACAATGACACGATCAATTTTCTTTGCCCATCTGCCAGCAAGTGTAAAGGTAAGTAATTGCAGCAAGATAATAGCAAGGTTATACAATCCTAAATCTCTAAATTCTCCTGACTGCTTCCATAAGAATACGTTAACGAAAGTATTAGAAAGTGCTACACTTAATGCGTACAATCCACCGGTGAGCAACAATATTTTTAAATCTTTTGTAAGCTCTACATCACCTAAAATTTTTCCTATTTTCATCATAGAAACTCCCCTTTGTTCTAGAGTAGTTTCTAACAAAATGAATATCGTTATGCATTATATATAAAAACTAACAATTATGAAAATAAGCTATAATTACTATCTTTTCCATAATAAGACAAAAAAACCTGTGAGCATAATGCCCACAGGTTTTGCTAACCTATTATTATTTAGCAGCTGAATAACGTTTAGCTACTTCATCCCAGTTAATTACATTAAAGAATGCACTAATGTATTCAGGACGACGGTTTTGGTAATTTAAGTAGTATGCATGCTCCCAAACGTCTAATCCTAAAACAGGTGTCTTACCTTCCATTAAAGGATTGTCTTGGTTTGGTGTGCTTGTTACCTCTAACTCACCGTTGTTCACAACTAGCCAAGCCCAACCTGAACCAAAACGAGTTGTAGCAGCTTTTGAGAATTCTTCTTTGAAGTTTTCAAAGCTACCAAATTTGCTGTCAATAGCAGCAGCTAAATCACCAGTTGGTTGACCGCCACCGTTTGGAGAAATTACTTCCCAGAATAAGGAATGGTTTGCGTGACCGCCACCATTGTTACGAACTGCAGTACGAGCAGCTTCTGGCACTGCATCAAGATTAGATACAAGTTCTTCCACTGTTTTAGAAAGTAATTCGCCATTTCCTTCTAGTGCGTTGTTTAAATTTGTTACATAAGTATTATGATGTTTCGTATGATGAATGTTCATCGTTTCTTTATCAATGTGAGGTTCTAATGCATCATAAGCGTAAGGTAATTGTGGTAATGAATAAGCCATGTCTAATTCCTCCTAATATTATATGTATTATTTTCTTCCTTATATTGTTTTGTCCTATTTCGACAATTTATATAAGAGAAGCTCTTTAACAATACATTATCAAATAAAGAACTTACTTTCAATCTATTTGCTTGAAAAGATTCCCTCTTTAAAATACCCATCTAAAATTACTTTTAAACAGGCAAATGCCTAGTTGTTTATAGGACGGATTGTTCTTGTCTCCTTATTCTTAAATTTGATGAAACCACTTTCACTTTATTAGTTAGAAAATAACAATCATCACTTTATATTTCTACTTAAAAATAAAGTTTTTAATTTCCACCATCCTCTAGTGATTAACATCACTCCAGTATTTATACTAATTTGTTTATTACCGCTTCTATTAGAACTCAACTTGAAATAAGTTCGATAAATTGTCATTTTTGTGTTTCTTCCTTACGAATCAACGTTTTAGAGTAGAATAGAATTCACACCATTCACACGATAACCATTTTATTCCAAATCAAGATTGACAAATATTTCACAATGTTTTTTAATCAAGAAAAGAGGAACTTTTTAAGGAGTGCTTTCTTATGAATGAAGTACAACTATCATTATATAGTTTATTGATACAACATTTCTTTGAGACTGACAAAATAGAACATATAAAAAAGGGAACTTTATTATTTCAAGAAAAAGACCCTGTTCAAAAAATTTATATTTTATTAAATGGAACTATTTCTCTTGGGAGAGTCCATGAGAAAGGAAAAGAATTCGTCATTAAGATACTCCATGATGAGGAATTGCTGTTAGAATACCAATTATTTAAACATTCCCCAAAGTATTATTTTTTTGCCAAAAGTCTTACAGATTGTGATGTTCTTGCGATTAACCGCAGTGAATTTGAAGATTTAGCTTTAAAAGATCCAATGCTCCTTATTTCTGTTACTAGTTGGTTAAGCACGGGATATCTAAAAGCACATATGAAATGCCAAGATCTTATAATGAATGGAAAAAAGGGCGGCCTATACAGCATATTAATCAGGCTATGTCATTCATTTGGAATAAAAAATAAAGAAGGGATCTTGATTGATATTCCCATCACACATCAAGAATTAGCGAACTTAACCTTCGGGACAAGAGAAGTTATTCAACGCATATTAAAAGATTTAAGAGAAAGAGAAGTCATTGAATACAGCAACCAAAAAATTACTGTAAAAAATCTTGCCTATTTAAAAAGAGCAGTCGATTGTCAAAACTGTCCTGTGGATATTTGCGGACTTAATTAATAATAGAAGAAAAGGTAAAAGCTTACCCTTACCTTTTCTTCCATTAATTTATATTTTCAAAAAGAAATACACAATCATTATCCCCTGAATAATAGCTTTCGTAACTATACTGCTGAGAAAGCCTATTAGTGAGCCTACTCCTATTTTAAGCGCATTTTTCCAATCGGTCCTACTAACGATAAGCTCTGCTAGTACGGCTCCTAGAAATGGACCTAGTAGGATGCCAATTACAGGAATGACAAAAGGTCCAACAAGCAATCCTATTGTACTTCCCCAAATCCCAGCCTTTGTACCGCCAAACTTCTTTACACCGATCCAGTTAGATACAGAATCAGCAAAGAATAATAAGGCAACAAACATCCCTTGGATAATCCAAAAAAAGACACTAAGTTCTTCAAACGAAAAGAAGACACCATATAATAGATACCCTGCTAAAATAAATAGTACACTTGGGATGATAGGATAAATCAGGCCAGCAAAAGCAATAATAAATAAAATACTGATAATAATCCAATAAATAATATCCATTACATCTCCCTTTCCTTCTAATTAGTATAGGTGTATCCTTTTAAAACTTTTACCATACTTTTTTATGCAAATCAAATGCTGAGACTTGTATCTATTAGCATGAAAAAGATACAATAGGAATGAAACTTTTGAAGGATGTGTCAGAATGAATATTTTTAAGCAGTTTTATCGAAGCCTCTATTCTCCAAAAGATATAGCAAGCTTCCGTTTTCAAGGCATAGGAAAAACCATTATTTATTTGTTGCTTTTGACTATTATTGCAGCTATACCTAATTTGTATTATTTAAGTAAGGGAATAAATGAAGCAATACATACTTTTAGTATAACAATGGAAGAAGAAGTACCTTCTTTTACAATAAGCGACAATACATTAAATGCCAAAAATCAAGATGAACCAACTATCATTGAAAAGCCTGATTTAACAATCATTCTAGATGCTTCTGGAACCTATGACCATACAAAAATTAGTACTTATGGAAATACTGTAGCGCTCTTAAAAAATGAATTTGTAATCGTAACAGCAGGACAGGCGCAGAGTTTTGAATATTCCTCATTTGGAAATATCACCCTTACAAAGGAAGAGCTAATTGATTTTATCCAAACAATGGATTCTTTAGCATATGTTTTTATCATCATTTTAGTTGTAACCTATATCTTATTTATGCTAATTTATAAAGTTCTTCAAACAATCGTACTTGCTATGTTTGGAAACTTTTTCTCGAAAATTTTCGGCAGAGCATTAACATATGCACAATGCTGGAAAATCACCGTATATAGTACAACCATTCCCGTTATTTTCTTTACTATTATGGACTGTTTACAAACCATTGTTCCAAGTGGCTATCTATTAAATTGGTTCATTAGTTTATTCCTTGTTTGTTTAGCAATTAAAGAGGTCAAGCCGGAAAAACCACTACAACCATAACACAGTAAAAAAGCAAAAACCTTACACATTGGTTTTTGCTTTTTTATTTCTTAAGAGATTTACTTTTCTTCCATCCTTATATTTTCCTCTAGTTTTGCCACTAACATCGATAGTCTAGAACTTATCTCAGCATTAACCTTGATACTATCCTGCTGTATTTCACCTATTTTTTTCATCTCATCTGAACTTGCGAGTGTTTGTTGACTAATGGAAGTAACATGTAGCGTGCTATACTCCATCTTAGGAAAAAACGCCTGTAGCTCATTTAATAAATGGTGATTATCTTTTAGCCCTTCACTTACTAAAGAAATTCCCTTCAATAGTTGATTAAAAGAGACAGTCGCTTTTTGCACTAAGTCATCACTTTTCGTAAAATTGTTTTGTATATCTTTTAAATCACTTGATGACTTTTGAATGATTTGATCCATATCAAGTGTAAACTTTCTTATATCCTCTGCTGATTTAGAAGACAAAACAGCTAATTTCTTCACCTCATTTGCTACCACAGCAAATCCCTTTCCCTGGATACCAGCTCGAGCTGCTTCAAGTGTAGCATTTAAAGCTAATAGCTTGGTTTGTTCTGCAAGTTCTTTAATATCTTCGACAACCTTTTTTATTGATAAAGCATGGTTATTAAGTAAATCATTATTACGATAAATTACGGTTACTTTATCTTGTAGCATACGTTGACTTGCAAATAAATTATTTATATTCTCTTCGCCTAGTATGGCAGAATCATTCATTTCGTCTGTATGTTCCTTTATTTTTTGACTACTTTGGTCGATTTGATCGCTTAAGCCTTTCATTTCTTGGAAAACGGTTATATTATGCTCTGAACTAATTGCCGTTTGCTCAGCGCCATTTTTCACCGTAATAATCATTTCCGATAGTGCCTCTCCACTTTCTATCATTTGCATTGCTTCTGTTTGTAAAATATCATTTGTTTTGGATAAATGTTCACTAGTTGCATGCATTTCCGATAGTACAAGCTTTAATCTTTGTATTAATAAATTATAGCTGTTAATTAACGAGTTGATTTCCGGAATCTCAGTTTTAATGGTAGAAACCTCTTCTAAATGACCATTCCTTGCTATTCGCATAATTTCTCGTAACGTTAGTAATGGGCTTACCATTGTTTTGACAAAATATCGAATAACGACAGCAATAATCAGTATACTTAATACCGAAAAAAGCAACAAACTATTTTTTAATTGATTGACATTATGTAAATATTCAGATTGGGGAATTACTAACAAATAAATCCCTCTTAGTTCTTGAATTTGTTGAAAGGCAACGGTATACGTTTCTCCATTCCATTTTGTATCCAATACGCCTGATTCTAATTCCTCTAGTTTCTGAATAAAAGAATCATCCAACTTAAATCGGGAGTTTTGACTCACTTTAAATGGTTTTACTTCCTTTTCCGATAGCAAAAAGAAAGAAGCGTTTAACCCTTCTTTGGCAAAGCTAGCATCTTGATCTCTTATTATTTGTTCCATTTTCGTTTGAAACTTCTCTTCCTGACCTACGTACATTAGCATTGTATTTTGAGCCATAACGTAAATAGTGCTTGTTTCTTTCTCTAGTCTCTCCTTCATCATTTTAACTGTCATTTTTGTAGAGCTATTAATGGAAATAAACGTTAACATCAAAATCGTAATAATAAATAATGGCAAAACAAACAGAAATAACCGATTTTGTATAGAAAGCTTTTCCTTTATCCTTTGCTTCTTTATGACTTTTGTCATTTGCTCGCCCCCTATGACTATTTTCACAGAAATTTATTAAGGGCATGTAAAGATAAAGTAATTTAATTTTTAAATTCAGGACTTTTTCCCTATACCCCTTTGCCTGAATACTTTTTTCGTTCTAATTCATAGTGGACAAGCATATAGTTTGTCTATAAATTAGTTTAGGGGGATGTAGGATGAAAAGGTTTTTTATTACCTTTGTAATTTTCGTGACAATATATGTTATTTATATCGATTTAAATGAAGGTACGCTTTCCTCTACTCAAAAACAAGAACCCTCAATAGAAGTCCAGGCATCCCCAGAAGAAGCGCCATTATTTTTTGAACAACAAGTCCAATCTGGTGATACCGTTCTTTCTATTGTAGAAGAATATTCTACTGGCGCCTTATCGGTTAGCTTGGAGACTGTTGTAAATGACTTTCAAAAACTAAATGGTGGTTTAAAACCTGAAGATATTCAAATCGGAAAATCGTATTCTTTTCCGATATATAAATAATAAACTTTAGCTTCCGCAGAAATGATAATGGTGGAAGTTTTTATTGTTTTTCTCACCTAATGAAACTTTTTCCCCGTTAAATTAGGGATTCCCAGTAAAAATGCAAAGTGATTTTTAGCAAGATTCTTGTCAATATGAATGTTTCATTGATACAATAGGTAAGGTTACAAAGAAATAAATAAAAAGCTAAATTATTTTGGCTTGTCCAATATAAAAGGAGCGAATCACCATTGAGTGAAATTATTCATCGTACAAAAACCCGACCAATTAAAGTCGGTAACTTAACCATTGGGGGAAGTAATGAATTATTTATTCAAAGCATGACCACTACCAAAACCCATGATGTTGAAGCAACAGTTGCCCAAATTAAACGCTTAGAAGAAGCTGGCTGTCAGGTTGTTCGTGTTGCATGTCCAGATGAACGTGCTGCAAATGCCATTAGCGAGATTAAAAAACAAATAAACATACCATTAGTAGTAGATATCCATTTCGATTACCGTTTAGCATTAAAAGCAATTGAAGGTGGAGCGGATAAAATCCGAATCAACCCAGGGAATATTGGGAAAAGAGAAAAAGTTGAAGCGGTTGTAAAAGCTGCAAAAGCAAAAGGGATTCCGATACGTATTGGTGTTAACGCTGGTTCTTTAGAGAAAAAGATTCTAGAGAAATACGGTTATCCAACTGCAGATGGAATGGTCGAGAGTGCCTTGCACCATATCAAAATATTAGAAGACCTTGATTTTCATGATATCATTGTATCCATGAAAGCTTCTGATGTTAACTTAGCAATTGAAGCATATGAAAAAGCAGCAAAAGCATTTGACTATCCTTTACATCTAGGCATCACTGAATCCGGTACATTATTTGCGGGAACAGTAAAAAGCGCTGCTGGTCTAGGTGCTATTTTAAGTAAAGGCATCGGAAATACTTTACGTATATCCTTAAGTGCAGATCCCGTTGAGGAGATAAAAGTTGCTCGAGAATTGTTGAAGTCATTTGGTCTTTCTTCCAATGCTGCAACATTAATTTCCTGTCCCACTTGTGGCAGAATTGAAATCGACTTGATTAGTATTGCCAACGAAGTGGAAGACTACATCTCTACGATTAAAGCACCAATTAAGGTTGCAGTTCTAGGCTGTGCAGTTAATGGACCAGGAGAAGCAAGAGAAGCGGACATTGGTATTGCTGGTGCCCGTGGCGAAGGCCTACTATTCCGTAAAGGAAAAATTGTCCGCAAGGTACCAGAGGACATAATGGTAGAGGAACTTAAGAAAGAAATCGATGCAATAGCTGAAGAGTATTTTGCGAAAAAAGCAGCTGAAGAAGCTGAAAATAAAGATACAATTAATATTCAATAAAAAGTAAGGAAAATCTAACCTCGTGATAGAGGTTAGATTTTTTTAATTCCCCATTTTTAAGTTAAAAGAACGGGGCAATAAAAATTCCAATGATAATGGAGATGGCACCAAGAGAGATAGCCCAAGTTCCAAGTGCTGATGCTCCCTTTTTTCTTGCGATGAATCCTAATACTATCCCAACAACCCCTAATATAATAGGCATTACAAATAAGGACAGGATTGATATGACTAAAGCTGTAATACCAATTCCTTTTCCACCTACTATATTCCTGTCTCGCTCAACATCGGAGGTCACTGGACGTGTATCATTAAAAGTCATTGGAGGTGTTATCTCTGCTGATGTTTCTTCCAAATAATCAACAGGTGATCCAGTTCGCTCTCTATCTTGAAAATCGTGACTGTATCCTTCATTGCTGTTTTGATCTGCCATGATGATCCCTCGCTTTCTTTAATAGGAGCATTTATTATCATCACCAAATTCTGTGTCCCTATGTCTGTAAATGATTTACATAACTTTTTAGTTCTTCCCTTTTCCTTGTCGAGTTTATTTGTTAAGCTAGATAAGAACAACTTTGAATAAAGGAGCATAAAATGAAAAAAATGCGTTTTGGAATCGATATTGATGGGACAGTAACTAGCCCTGCTACGTTTGTTCCCTTTTTAAATGAAAGCTTTCAATTGAATATTACATTAGAGGATGTTGTTCAATATGAATTTTATCCTTTAGTCAATGTTACTAACGAAGAGTTTGACAAGTGGTTTTTGGAAAATGAGGCAAGAATTTACTCGTCCTCTCCCCTAGCTGAAGGCGCAAGTGTTGTATTACAAAAATGGGCAAAGCAACATGAACTCATATTTATTAGCGCAAGAGGCGAAGGCATGCTTGAACTAACAAAACAATGGTTTGAAAATAATGGGATTAGCTTTGATCATATTGAATTAATTGGTTCTCATCATAAAATTGCGGCTGCCAAAAGAAATATGGTGGATATTTTCTTTGAAGATAAGCATGATAATGCCGTAATGCTTCATGAAGAATTAGGAATCCCAGTTATACTCTTTGATACACCATATAATAGGAAACCAATTCCTAAAGGGGTTAAACGGGTAACTACGTGGAATGAAGCGTATCAGTGGGTGGAAGAATGGGTTAAAACTCAAGTGAATCAATAAACTCCTTTACCCCTACATAACATTTATAAAGACTTATTATGAATTATTGTTAAAAAAATTTAAGTTAATATATCCTGCTTCCTTTTACAAAAACAACCTATTAAGAAAAAACGAAGCGATATCAGAATAGATATGCTTCGTTTTTTAATTTTGACATTCAGGACATTTTCCATAAATTTCAAACTTATGACCAGAAACATCGTAGCCTTTTAAACTTTCAGTAAGTTCTTCCATTGGACATGTAATAATTTCTTTCGTTTTCCCACAATCCAAGCAAATGAAATGATGGTGGTGGTGATGGTGAGAACAAGTAAAGCGAAAATGTTTTTCTCCATTTAATTCTGTCATTTCAAAAATATCCAATTCTGCAAATAATGATAAGTTTCGGTATATCGTGTCAAAACTCAAACCTGGATAATCATCCTTTAATGACTCTAATACATCTTTAGCGGTTAAATATTTATTTTCATTAGAAAATAATGCTAAGATATCTTCTCTCTTGTCTGTATGTTTATATCCTTTTTCCTTTAGGATATCAAGTGCAGTTTGCACATTCATTTTCTCCACCTCACTTCTCCCTATCCATTTTTATCAAATAAAACGAAAATTCTATAGTAATCATTACGATTTATATAACATTTAATAGTATCAAAATCAGTATACAAGAACGAATGATTGTTGTAAAGATATCACTTTCTGTACCTAAATGAGAGAAATCAAAAAAAATTAGCACATTTTTGTCTTTCCCCTCATATGTTAGAATGGGGAGTGATGACATGAAAATTTTTGAAAACATAATCAATCATAAAATTAACAACATAACCTCTACTGAACTAATGAAATACAGTAAACAGTTCAAAATTAAAATCACAAACGAAGAAGCCGTAAAGCTTGCTAATCATCTTAATGGCCGAAAAATCAATATTTTCAAGCCTAATGAACGTGCACAATTAATCAGAGAGGTCGCTAAATTAACAAGTCCTGCTACAGCAAAGGAACTAAACGAGTTATTTAACTTATTTGCAGAGCAGTAATCTACCATACTTAAGCTTTACAAAGAAATAAAAAACGCTCTGGAAGAGCGTTTTTTTAACTTTGTAAAATTTCTTCCAGTAGATTTGCATTAAATGCCTTATTTTTAATCATTTCGATTTCATGCTTATAAGGTGCTTTCTTATTCGTTTTATCTATCCCAACATATGGTGTTTCCAATATTTTCGGAACATTTTCTAGCTCGGGATGATGAACTATTTTCACCAATGCATCAAAACCGATTTGCCCATAACCGATATTTTCATGTCTATCTTTTCGAGCTCCAAGAATATTTTTACTATCATTTATATGCAATACCTTTAATTTATCAATTCCCACGATACGATCGAATTCTTCTAATACTCCATCAAAATCTTCTACAATATTGTATCCAGCATCATGTGTATGACATGTATCAAAGCATACCGATAATTTATCATTATGGGTAACACCTTCCATAATCATTGCTAATTCTTCAAAGGTACGACCACATTCAGATCCTTTTCCAGCCATTGTTTCTAGCGCTATTTGCAAGTTTTCGTTCCCAGTAAGCACTTCATTTAAGCCCTCGATAATCTTTTTTATACCAACTTCAGCACCTGCTCCTACATGTGCGCCTGGATGTAAAACAATTTGTTTGGCTCCTAGTGCTTCTGTTCTTTCTATTTCACTACGTAAGAAGTTAACGCCCAATTCAAAAGTAGCTGGGTTCGTAGTATTGGCAATATTAATAATATATGGTGCATGCACGATAATATCTTCTATGCCATTTTGCTCCATATGAAGCTGGCCAGCTGCAATATTTAAGTCTTCTATTTTCTTTCTTCTTGTATTTTGGGGTGCACCAGTATAAATCATAAAAGTATTAGCACCATAGGAGACTGCTTCTTCACTAGCTCCAAGTAACATCTTTTTCCCGCTCATTGATACATGTGAACCAATTTTCAACAATTCAAACACTCCTCTATTCCCCTATTTTTTTCTACTCTTAATTCTCTTTTCTCTCTTTTTAATTGTTTCTACTTGTTGTTGCATTTTTTTCTTATAGCCAGGTTTCACCTTTTTCGGCTTTTTAACAAGAGACTTAGCCTTTACATCAATTTCATCCACTTGCTTCTTGCGGTTTTTGCGGCGATTACGATCATCTAATTCTACCCATTCGCCCTTTTTAAGATCCATATGCTTAAATTCTACACCTAGTTTTTCCAATTGATTTAACTTATCTTCGTCTGATGTCTCATATATTGTTAAGGCAATACCCGAATAACCTGCTCTTGCAGTTCTTCCAACACGATGCACATAAAAATCTAAATCTGTTGGTAACTCATAATTAATAACATGACTGATCCCTTTAATATCAATTCCTCTTGCTGCTAAATCAGTAGCTATAATGTATTGGAATTCTAGATCTAGGATTTGTTTCATTACTTTTTTACGCTCACGAGGTGTCAAACCACCATGTATTCTTGCAACTTTAAGACCTTTGTTTGATAAGCCATTTGCAACTTCATCACACATTTGCTTTGTATTTGTAAATACAATCGCAAGATAAGGATTAAAGCTTACTAACGCTTCATATACTGTTGTAATTTTATCACGATGTCTGGAAGGAATTAGCACATGTTCTATTTTTGCGGCTGTTAATTGCTTTGGTTCGATATGAACATATGTTGGATTTTCTAAATACTTCTTTAAAAATGGCTTTAATTTCTCAGGGATTGTCGCAGAGAATACAAACATGGTTAATTCCTTTGGCATTTTTGACGCAATTTGATCAACATCTTCAATAAAGCCCATATCTAGCATAAGATCTGCTTCATCAACGATTAGAATTTTTGCAGTATGCACAAATAATGCTTGTTCTTTAACAAGATCATTAATTCTTCCAGGCGTACCTACAACAATTTGTGGCTGTGTTTTAAGCTTTTCAATCGAACGCTGTTTATCCGTACCTCCAATAAATAGGCGAGTTGTTATTGGTTGTTCGGAATGCTTAATTATTTTCAAAATTTCTTGATTAATTTGATTCGCTAATTCTCTAGTAGGTGCTGTAATAACAGCTTGTACTGCTTGTTTTTCAGCAACTATTCTCTGAACAATCGGTAAAACGTATGAATGCGTTTTACCTGTTCCAGTTTGCGATTGCCCAATTGCACTTTCCCCTTTTAAAACAAGAGGAATTACTTTCTGTTGAATTTCTGTCGGTTCGTAAAAACCTAATTCGTCAATTGCATCTATAATAAATGGTTTAAACTCGTATTGTTTAAATTGATTATTACTCATATAAAAAACTCCTTAATAGCCAGATAAATGAGTGTGCGCAGATTTGGCATTTATCTATAGCTCTTTTGTCCATCATTTTATTATAATAAAAATTTACCTAAAAGGCTATAATGTGTGCCCTTTTTATTTTTTCCAATACCATAAATCAAATATATTTTTTATCCCTAATCCTAGCATTTTACATTACATATGACACTATCCATTATTTCTTCGTAAAACCTAAACATCTTGTAAGTCTTTGCATATTCTATAAAGTAGTATAAGTGAAAGGAGGCGTTTTATATGATGCCACCAAGACCACGTGGCCCATTCCAAGGACCACCAATGGGCGGAAGAATGCCAGGAATGAGAGGACCAACTAGCTTCCCTGGAGGAGCAATGGGCCGAGCTGGAGTACCTAGCAGAGGAAGTGGCGGCGGTTTACTATCCAAACTTTTTGGAGGCGGTAATAATGCTGCAGGAGCTGCTACGAATGCAGGAGCTAGAAGTGCTGCATCTGGAGGAGGCGGGTTGCTAAAAACATTGACTAATCCTTCTTCTATTAATGGATTTTTAGCAAATTCTCAAAAATTCCTTAATACAGCAAGCCAAATTGGGCCTATGGTGAACCAATATGGACCAATGGTTAAAAATATCCCAGCTATTTGGAAAATGTACAGAGGATTAACGAGCTCAAGTAAAGAAACAGACGAATTAGAAGTATCGGAACAAACAACAGATAAAGTAAAAAGTGAAAAACCAGCAAAAAAACCAAAGAAGCAAACAAATGCAATTGATGATCAACTAGATGATTTTGAAATTGATTTAGCACCGGAAAAGCCTACAGGTGCCCCTAAGCCAAAATTATATGTGTAAGTACTTCTGACCTTACAAGCAATAACCAATAAGAGGTTTTCATACTAAAGGTTTCTTACAATACCTTTTTTAATGAATCTACATTGGCTTTCACCTTGTTTGGTCAGTATTTTTTTAAAAATTTTTATGCGGTCTTCTTTCCAGACAGTATGAGTAAAATGTTTGTGGGAGAATAAATATCCTTTTTG
>NZ_JVDT01000061.1 GCF_001076885.1 Bacillus sp. 522_BSPC | reverse complement strand
AAAACACTCTTTTTCAAGTGTCCTAACTACAGGTACCATTTTATTCATACAACTCTTTTGATAAACAAAAAAACAGACCTTATTCAGCTGCCTGCGAATTGACGTAACACTTCTTTCCCACTACCAATTGTCTTATTGTTTTCATCTATAACAAAGTCACCTTGCTTCTCTATATTTGCTTCAATTAGTATGTTGTGTATGTATTTCAGTTGTTTCATAACCACAATCTAGACATTTAACTGTATAATTTACAGGAGACATATGCAATCTTTTCTTTTCTTTGTCAATTACTATATAAACTTCTTCAAAATTAGTTATATTAGGGAATTTGAAGAATCTAGCTTCCATTGTATCAACTCCTTCATAGTTATTTAATAAACAATGGTTTCGAACTGTAACTAATCAAAAATCCTACTTCTAGATATTTTTCTATATAAGGCAATTACTTTTCTATTTTCGTTTTCCCACTCTTGATTTTTTAACATAGGAATAGAAAATCGACCTTCCATTTGAGTCATTAAATTTGCTAACTTATGAACTTTTTCATCATTAGAAAAATTGGAATGCATAATATTTTCATATTCTTGATTAAATTCTTTTAACTCCATTTTCCTAGTCCTTTCCAATAGTTATCTACTTTTTTGTTACTACATAAAATTCTTCATCTTTATAAAGTTTCTGAACTTCTTCTAATGCTGTTTCTGCAGCTTCTTTTGTATCAAAAGTTTGTTCCCCTGTTTTTCCTACTTCCGTTGTTTCAAATATTAATCCTGTTTTGGATCTAATTACAAATCCCATTTTCTTCATCTTCCTTTCTACCGCATATAAGTTATCTACTTTACTTTCAGATTTACTTTTGGATAAAGTCATTCATAGTTTGAGTTACTTTAATTGTATTACTTGTTCCTCTAGCAACTGAAGACACGCTGGTTAGGAAATCATTTAAGCGTTGTGAAACAGGAAAAAAATAATGCAATGGCTTTCCTTCTTTAAGATTTTTGTAATTTTTTTTATAAGCAAATTTCTCTTTGTAATTTTCATAATCCTTAAAAGCTTGTTCTCTTTCATTATCTGTCATAGTAAGTAAATTAGCTTCATCAGCAATGATCGGTAGATATTTTTTCATTTTCTTTTTTCTTTGACGTTTATTCATTTTTTTCTCCTTTATCATATAATTGATTCGTAACAGTTTTTAAGACTTATTGTTTTGTTGATACGTTTTATCAAGCAGTTCCAAATATTGCTTTGAATATGGATGATGGAATTTCTGGAAAAATATAAATAAATAACATATCAACTATACAAAATAACATAATGTACATAAATAATTGATGTTTTATAACATTTTTTCCTTTTATTAAGTAAAGACAAAACAATATTATAAATCCAAAAACCATAATCATTAAAGCAAAAAAACGAAATAACTCTTCAGGAGGAGAAATTGCGAAAATTTCAGTTATAGTCTTATTAACAGTATTGTTTACAACCAAAAATACTCTTGTTATTTTAATTACAGCAATCACAATTATGAGTTTTAGTATCTTTTTACCTAGTGGAATCAATTCTTTTTTATCTTCATGA
Source organism: Bacillus sp. 522_BSPC (assembly GCF_001076885.1). Classification (GTDB taxonomy): domain Bacteria; phylum Bacillota; class Bacilli; order Bacillales; family Cytobacillaceae; genus Niallia; species Niallia hominis. The sequence goes on along the minus strand of NZ_JVDT01000061.1, from coordinate 240 downwards.
TTAAAAATATATTTTTTCTTTAGTTCATGATCTAATGGAATTTTCAAAATGCCATAAACACCTTACTCTCCTTTTCTTCCTATTCTTTTCATTAAATAACCTGAGGGTTATTTTTTCTTTTTTGAATAAACATTACTTCCCTTCTTTAACGAACAAAAGTCTTGTATGCTGCTTCAATTAAATTTTTAAGTTTTGGGTAAGCGTCAAATAGACCCCACCTATGTTTTAGATGGGGCCTGG
>NZ_JVDT01000060.1 GCF_001076885.1 Bacillus sp. 522_BSPC | reverse complement strand
TGAAAGAAAATGTTTAGAAAGCGGATACAAAATTAGAAGTTTTATTTTATAAAAAGGGAGCTAAAAAACCTCCCACAAAAACTTGACTCAATCTAATGAAAAGTTCAGGTTGCATCTAAATAGAAAAAAAGCTACACTAGCAACAAAAAGAATGTATAGGCGGTTAAAAGGATGAAGAAACGGGAGCAGGAAAAAAAAGATAATGTTATTTTTTTTCCCGATTTAGATAAACGTTTATTACAAAAGGGCTTAGATGCCATTTCAGATAAGCAATATAAAGAAGCAATCGCTTATCTAGAGGAAGCAAAAGAGAGAAATCCTTTTCATAGTGAAATTAACATTGGGTTAATTCTGTCTTATTACGAGCTAGGTTTATTGGAACCGGCAAAATACTTAGCAAAAGAAATGCTGAAAGAGGGACAGGGTGACTATATACATGTGTTGGACTTATATATCATGATCCTTGTGCAGCTACATGAATATGAAGAAATTGTTTCAACGATTGAAGTATTGTTAGAAGATCATCAAATTCCTGCCAATAAAATCGAGCACTTTTCAAAAATGCTTACTTTTAGTAGAAAAATGGCAGAGTCTTCTCCACTAGCAGAAAAGGATAATTTAATGGAAGAAACTACGGGTGAAACGGAGAGATTAATGGAATTAGAAGATCCACAGGAACAAATGCTTCTTATTGCTAAAATGTCTAGTCAAAACATCCGAGCTTCTATTGAACAAGTAAAACAGTTTCTTCAGGAGGACGAAAAAAACCCGTTTTTAAAAACGATGTTAATTAATATTTTGCGAGAGCAGGATTATGACAAAGAAGTAGTGATTCATAAATTTACTCGAACCATAACCGTAAAGCCAACCAATTTAAAGGATATTAAAGAGCAAGATCAATATAAAAAGATAATGACATTTCTGATTGATTATGTTGAAAGTAATGATCCCGTTTTATTCGAAAATATTAAAATGTTAATGGATCGACAATTTTTTTTGCTTTATCCATTGGTACTTGAAGATTATAGTCCTGAAACATGGGCCGCATCCTATCATGCTGTCGTAAATGAATATTTTGGCCAAGAGGATACACAAGAGATTCTCTCAATATATGAAGTAAATGAGGATAATTTTGAACAAGCTAAAGCCTTCATTTATCAACTAGAGGAAATTTCTTATCCTAATATTTAGGCAAGGATGTTGAAACAACTAGAACCTATGATATAATGTAATGGTTGCATTTAGAAAATGCGAATATGTTTATTTCTTACTAGATAACTTTCTGCCATTATTAGGTGTGAGCTTTTTCGTTTGAAATAGCTTTCAAACAGTAATAAAGAAGTTTATCTATACATTAAGTAGAAGTAATGAAAAAGTAGAATAGATTGTTGGAGGGAAATTATAGTATGTCAGCTAAATGGGAAGTTTTAGAAGGGAACCGTGGCGTTCTTACAATTGAATTAGATGCAGAAAAATTAAACGAAGGTTTAGATTTAGCATTTAAAAAAGTAGTTAAGCAAGTAAATATTCCTGGATTCCGTAAAGGTAGAATTCCACGTGGAATGTTCGAACAACGTTTTGGTGTTGAATCTTTATACCAAGATGCAATTGATATTCTTTTACCAGAAGCTTATGCAAATGCAATTGAAGAAACTGGAATTGAGCCAGTAGATCGTCCAGAAATCGATGTTGAACAAATCGAAAAAGGAAAAGCATTAATTTTCAAAGCAACTGTTACAGTGAAGCCTGAAGTAACATTAGGTGAGTACAAAGGGTTAGAAGTACCTGCTGTTGAAACAACTGTTACAGATGAAGAAGTTGAAGCTGAAATTAAAGCATTGCAAGAAAAACAAGCTGAGTTAGTAGTAAAAGAAGAAGGTACTGCTGAATTAGGCGATACAGTTGTTATGGACTTCGAAGGATTCCAAGATGGAGTTGCATTCGAAGGCGGAACTGCTGAGAACTTCTCATTAGAACTTGGTTCAGGTCAATTTATTCCTGGATTTGAAGAAAAATTAGTAGGAGTTGCTACTGGCGAAACGACAGAAGTAGAAGTTACATTCCCAGAAGAATACCATGCTGAAGATTTAGCTGGAAAGCCTGCTACATTTAAAGTAACTATTCATGAGATCAAAGGAAAAGAACTTCCTGAATTAGATGATGAATTTGCAAAAGACGTAGATGAAGAAGCTGAAACATTAGCTGAATTAAAAGAAAAAATTAAAACTCGTCTAGAAAATGATAAGAAACATCAAGCGGAACATACAGTACGTGATACGGTTGTAGAAAAAGCTTCTGAGAATGCAACAATGGATATCCCTTCTGCAATGATCGATACAGAAATTGATCGCATGATGAATGAATTCGAACAACGTCTTCAAATGCAAGGTATGAACCTTGAATTATACTTCCAATTCTCTGGACAAGATGAAGCTGCTTTAAAAGAGCAAATGCAAGAAGACGCTGGAAAACGTGTTCGTTCTAACTTAACTCTTGAAGCAATTGTTGCAGCAGAAAATATTGAAGTAACAGAAGAAGAAGTAAATGCTGAACTTGAAAATATGTCTCAAATGTACAATATGCCAGTAGATGCTATTAAACAAGCACTTGGCGGTGTAGAAAACTTACAAATGGACATTAAAATGAGAAAAGCAATCGATTTCCTTGTAGAAAACAGCAAAACTGTTGCATAATAGAAGTAAGAAAAAAAACTAAGGCGCGACTATTTCGTGCCTTAGTTTTATATTAGTGTTAAATAACATATAATATGGGTAACTATAATATAAGTTACTCTACCGTACAGGAATATACAGACAAATCAAGAGATAATATTTCCAGATTTAAAGAAGCGAAATCTGGTTATGCTTAAGAAAGTACATACATTTTACCGTTATTGGATGATTAGGGCTGATTACCCAAGCTGAATTATTTCCTGTACATTACCATCATGTGATACAATTCAATACATAACTGTTGAAAAAAGTAAGTTTTGTTTCAAACCAATAATATTCCGTAACGGTAAAAATATACAAAAAGAAGTATTAAGGGGTGAAGGCATGTTTAAATTTAATGACGAAAAAGGCCAGTTAAAGTGTTCATTCTGCGGAAAGACACAGGATCAAGTTCGTAAATTAGTTGCTGGTCCAGGTGTATACATTTGTGATGAATGTATAGAGCTATGTACAGAAATCGTGGAAGAAGAATTAGGTACAGAAGAAGAAGTAGAATTTAAAGATGTACCGAAACCAGCAGAAATTCGCGATATCCTTAATGAATATGTCATTGGACAGGATCAAGCGAAAAAGGCTCTTTCTGTTGCAGTGTATAATCATTACAAGCGCATTAATTCAAATAGTAAAATTGATGATGTGGAATTATCAAAAAGTAATATTGCGTTAATTGGGCCAACTGGTAGTGGTAAAACACTTCTTGCACAAACATTAGCAAGAATATTAAATGTACCATTTGCTATTGCAGATGCAACAAGTCTAACAGAAGCTGGATATGTTGGGGAAGATGTAGAAAATATTCTCTTGAAATTAATCCAATCTGCAGATTATGATGTAGAAAAAGCAGAAAAAGGTATTATTTATATTGATGAAATTGATAAAGTTGCACGAAAATCAGAAAATCCTTCCATTACAAGAGACGTCTCTGGTGAAGGTGTTCAACAAGCATTATTAAAAATTCTAGAAGGTACTGTAGCTAGTGTTCCGCCTCAAGGTGGCAGAAAGCACCCTCATCAAGAATTCATTCAAATTGACACAACGAATATCCTATTTATTTGTGGTGGTGCATTTGATGGTATCGAACCGATTATTAAAAGACGTTTAGGTCAGAAAGTAATTGGTTTTGGTTCAGATGGTAAAAAGGCAGAAGTGGAAGATAAAGATTTACTTGCGAAAGTATTACCAGAAGATTTATTACGCTTCGGGTTAATTCCAGAATTCATTGGCCGTCTTCCAGTTATTGCAAGTCTTGGACAATTAGACGAAGAGGCATTAATTGAGATTTTAACGAAACCAAAAAATGCTTTAGTAAAGCAATTTAAGAAAATGCTGGAATTAGATGATGTCGAATTAGAATTTGAACCAGAAGCTCTAAAGGAAATTGCTAAGAAGGCAATTGAAAGAAAAACAGGGGCACGTGGATTAAGATCTATTATTGAAGGTATTTTGTTAGATATAATGTTTGACTTACCTTCAAGAGACGACATTGTCAAATGTATTATTACAAAAGAAACAGTAACGGAAAATGCATCTCCAAAACTTGTTTTAGAAGATGGAACAGTAGTGGAGAAAGAAACAAAAACATCTGCATAACAACAGTTATAAAAGAGAATCATTTGGTGTAAACCACCATTGATTCTCTTTTTTTTTATGTGATTTTATTCCCCATCAACAACAATAGGAGAGAACCCCTTTTTTATCGCACTGGACAGTAGACTTTCACTCTTTGCTAATGAGAACGCAAGGAAGATAGTGAATATACTTGTCCATAAGGTACTCTTGTGTCAACTACTAAGAAGGAAAACCACCACTGTTGGAAGTTCCACTTTAAATTTCTACATACTCCACATATTTTTTCCATGAAAACTTGTTTATTCCAACAAAGGGAAGGAGATACTATTTTTTAAAGACAAGGCACTATTAGGTATGTGGTCTTTCATTGGTGTCTACGCTTATTGGAAATGAGCATTTCATCAATCTTTGTATAATTCATTAAGATAGTAAATCAATAATCCTTAATTGGTAAAAATGTCGGAATTGACATGCTATCTCACTTCTTATGTAAAGAGTAAAGGAACATACACGCATGCTTACCGAAGAACCTACTCAAAAGAGTGAATGAAAGATTTGCCCCTATCTGTAGATTTTTTAAGGGACATACATATGTGAGGTTCTAAAACAACATGATTATAGGAGGTATTATTTATGAATTGGGCGGAGATCGCTTTATTTGTACAATTATTCTTCGGGATTATCATCGGACTTTATTTCTGGAACTTATTAAAGAGTCAGAGAACACAAAAGGTTTCGATTGACCGTGAATCAAAAAAAGAAATGGATCAGCTAAGAAAGATGCGTGCCATATCCTTAACAGAGCCGCTTTCTGAAAAAGTACGTCCAACAAGCTTTGCTGATATTGTAGGACAGGAAGATGGCATTAAATCATTAAGAGCAGCACTCTGTGGTCCAAATCCACAGCATGTTATTATTTATGGACCTCCAGGGGTTGGTAAAACAGCGGCAGCAAGACTGGTATTAGAAGAAGCAAAGAAGAACCAGAAGTCACCCTTTAAGCCAAACTCTGTGTTTGTGGAATTAGATGCTACAACAGCTAGATTTGATGAGAGGGGTATTGCAGATCCGTTGATTGGATCAGTTCATGATCCGATTTATCAAGGGGCTGGAGCGATGGGACAAGCTGGTATCCCACAGCCGAAGCAAGGAGCAGTTACTAACGCTCATGGTGGAGTTTTATTTATTGATGAGATTGGAGAACTACATCCAACACAAATGAATAAGCTTTTAAAAGTGTTAGAAGACCGAAAAGTTTATTTAGAAAGTGCTTATTACAATGAAGAGAATACACAAATTCCTTCCCATATACATGATATATTTAAAAATGGATTGCCTGCAGATTTTCGATTAATTGGAGCAACAACTCGAACACCAAACGAAATTCCTCCAGCAATTCGTTCAAGATGTATGGAAGTATTCTTTAGAGAATTAACAAAAGAAGAAGTTATAAAAATTGGCAAAAAAGCTGCAGATAAAGTGAATATGTCCATAAGTGAGAAAGCTCTCGATACCCTTTCAGAGTATGCAAGAAACGGAAGAGAAGCAGTTAATATGGTACAGATTTCCGCTGGCCTTGCGATAGGTGAGGAGCGGAGCTTTATTAAGGATGATGAGGTAGAATGGGTTATTAATTCAAGTCAGCTTTCTCCTAGAATGGAAAGAAAAATTAATAAACATTCTACTATTGGAGCAGTTAACGGGCTTGCGGTTTATGGATCCAATATTGGAGCTTTATTAGAGATTGAGGTAACTGTTATTCCGGCAAAAGATGGGAAGGGAAGCATCAATATTACCGGTATTGTGGAAGAAGAGAGTATTGGAGGACAAGGTAAATCGATTCGAAGAAAAAGCATGGCAAAGGGTTCAATAGAAAATGTTATTACGGTTTTACGATCAATGGACGTTCCAGCAGACCAATTTGACATCCATGTCAATTTTCCAGGTGGTATACCGATTGATGGACCGTCAGCAGGTATTTCTATGGCAACTGGTATTTATTCTGCTATTTACAAGCAACCGGTAGATCGAAAAGTAGCAATGACAGGGGAAATTAGTATTCATGGAAAAGTAAAACCGATTGGAGGAGTAGTAGCGAAAGTGAAAGCAGCTAAAGCTGCAGGCGTTCAAAAAGTTATTATTCCACAAGAGAATATGCAGGCTATATTGGAGGAAATAAAGGACATTACCATTGTTCCGGTTCAATCACTTAATGAAGTTATCGAGCATGCATTACTTAAGGAAGAATGGAAGGAAGAAGCAATTCCAGCGTCTACAATTGCATGGACAAAGAAAGAAAGTATTTAATTCCTTATATTACATAAAAAATGCTTTCAGTAAAAGCATTTTCACTGTCGGCTAATTCAGTTAAGAGAGAGTTGGTCGGCAGTTTTTTGTGAAGCCGTATGTATGGGGGGAAGATAATAAAAGAAAACCTGTAGATATAACCTATATTTTAATAAATGAAAAGATTATTATATAATGAAAAAGAGGAGAATAGGTGTTGATATTTTTCTTTTTTGAATGGAAACCACCTAAATAAGCCACTTTATTAGAGAAGGCTTATTTTAAATGGATCTATGCATTATTTGGATAATGTCTTTTAAAAGTTTTTTCTCCTCGTGAAATTCTATCTAAGTAAACAAAATACAGATTAAGAAGAGTAGAAAAGGGGAATCGAAAAATTAGTTCTATTTTTTCGGACTGTCTAATAACTCTAGTTAATAGACACATTTTCATAAATGAGATAGAATTGTACAAAGCATTAGAATGCAAGGGATGCCTATATCGATAGAAATAGTGCGATTAGGCGCTAAAAGTAAGGGATTTTTTAAGCTGGAGGTGCAACGTCATGGAGGAAAATAAAAAAACAATAGTCCCCCTCCTGCCGCTTCGAGGATTACTGGTTTATCCAACGATGGTACTTCATTTAGATGTAGGTCGTGATAAATCTGTTCAAGCTCTCGAAAAAGCAATGGTAGAAGACCATTTAATTTTTCTAACAATGCAAAAAGATATGGATATAGACGAACCCGAAGAAGAGGATTTATATAAAATTGGAACATTAACAAAAGTAAAACAAATGTTAAAGTTACCAAATGGAACAATAAGAGTCCTTGTTGAAGGGGTACAAAGAGCAGAGCTGGAAGAATTAATGGAGGAAGATGGATATTTTGCAGCAAGTCTGCACCTTTACGAAGAAGAAACTTCAAAAGATGTAGAAGATGAAGCATTAATGAGAACAATGCTGCAGTATTTTGAGCAATACATAAAAATTTCTAAAAAAATATCCCATGAAACATATGCAACAGTTTCTGATATGGAAGAGCCAGGTAGAATGGCTGATATTATTGCTTCTCATTTACCCATTAAATTAAAAGAAAAACAAGAGATTTTAGAAATGCTAAACAATAAGCAAAGAATGAATTATGTGATTGATATCATTCAAAACGAAAAAGAAGTTTTAAATTTAGAGAAGAAAATCGGTCAACGTGTAAAGAAATCCATGGAAAGAACACAAAAGGAATACTATTTACGGGAACAAATGAAAGCTATTCAAAAAGAGCTAGGCGATAAAGATGGAAAAAGTGGTGAAGTAAGCACACTGCTTGAAAAAATTGAGGAATCAGGAATGCCCGATCATGTAAAAGCAACTGCTTTAAAGGAATTAGATCGGTATGAAAAAATTCCTTCCACCTCTGCAGAAAGCTCTGTCATCCGCAATTATATCGATTGGCTATTAGCGTTACCGTGGACGAATGCAACAGAAGATGATTTGAATCTAATTAAAGCGGAAAAAATCTTGAATGACGACCATCATGGACTTGAAAAGGTAAAAGAAAGGGTATTAGAGTATTTAGCCGTACAAAAGCTTACAAACTCTTTAAAGGGCCCTATTCTTTGTCTAGCTGGACCTCCTGGAGTCGGGAAAACGAGTCTTGCGCGTTCTATAGCACGCTCTTTAAACCGTAATTTTGTTCGCATCTCTTTAGGTGGAGTGCGTGATGAATCGGAAATAAGAGGACATAGACGAACTTATGTTGGAGCAATGCCAGGAAGAATCATTCAAGGAATGAAAAAAGCAGAGACGATTAATCCAGTATTTTTATTAGATGAAATCGATAAAATGTCCAATGATTTCCGTGGAGATCCTTCCTCTGCTATGCTTGAGGTACTTGATCCTGAGCAAAACCATAATTTTAGCGATCATTATATTGAAGAAACATATGATTTATCGAAGGTTATGTTTATTGCTACAGCCAATAATTTAGCTACCATACCTGGGCCATTGCGTGATAGAATGGAAATTATCTCAATTGCTGGATATACAGAAATCGAGAAAATTCATATCGCGAAAGATCATCTATTGCCTAAACAAATTAAAGACCATGGATTATCTAAATCTCAGCTTCAAATTAGAGAAGATGGCATCCAAAAAATTGTCCGTTTATATACAAAAGAGGCAGGAGTCCGTACTTTAGAAAGACAACTTGCAACCATTTGCCGCAAAACGGCAAGAATGATTGTTACAGGTGAAAAGAAAAAAGTAGTGATAACTGCTAAAAATATTGAAGATTTCCTTGGAAAGCCTATTTTCCATTATGGTCAGGCAGAAGAAGTAGATCAAGTTGGTGTTGCAACTGGCCTTGCTTATACGACAGTTGGGGGAGATACTTTGCAAATTGAAGTATCTTTGGCTCCGGGAAAAGGTAAATTAGTTTTGACCGGAAAATTAGGTGATGTAATGAAGGAATCTGCTCAAGCTGCATTTAGCTATATTCGTTCTAAATCAGAAGAGCTAGGAATTGATGCGAATTTCCATGAGAAATATGATATTCATATCCATGTCCCAGAAGGTGCAGTACCAAAGGATGGACCATCTGCAGGGATTACAATGGTAACTGCTCTTGTTTCTGCTCTTTCTGGCAAACCTATCAAGAAAGAAGTAGGGATGACAGGAGAGGTAACGCTCAGAGGACGAGTTCTGCCAATTGGAGGATTAAAGGAAAAATCCCTTGGTGCTCACCGTGCCGGTTTAAAGACCATTATCATACCAAAAGATAATGCTAAGGATATCGACGATGTTCCTGAGAGTGTAAGAGAAGAACTAGACTTTATTTTAGTTTCACATGTAGATGAAGTATTAAAACACGCGTTGAACGGAAGTGTAAATCTTTGAAAGTTAATCAAGCAGAAATAGTAATTAGTGCCGTAAAACCCAATCAATATCCAGAAGGAAATCTACCAGAGTTTGCTTTAGCTGGAAGATCGAATGTGGGGAAATCATCCTTTATTAATCGTATGCTTGGACGAAAAGCGTTAGCTCGCATTTCGTCCAAACCGGGAAAAACACAAACATTGAATTTTTATTTAATCAATGAAATCCTGCACTTTGTTGATGTACCTGGTTATGGTTATGCAAAAGTTTCTAAGAAAGAAAGAGAAGCTTGGGGAAAAATGCTTGAAACGTATTTTACCTCAAGAGAGCAGTTAAAAGCAGTTGTTTTAATTACAGATCTTCGCCATCCGCCAACTGCTGATGATATTTTAATGTATGACTTCTTGAAGCATTATGGAATACCATGTGTCGTAATTGCTACAAAAGCAGATAAAATATCAAAATCACAATGGCAAAAACATTTAAAAGTAACAAAAGAAACATTAGGGCTTAGTGCAGATGATTACTTAATCCTATTCTCATCCGAAACGGGAGAAGGAAAAGATAAAGTTTGGTCTCTGCTAGAACATTTAGCAAATAAATAAAAAATCGACTCACATCAGCTAGCATAACTAGTTGAAAAGTGAGTCGATTTTTTATTTTAGTATAGATGTATAGATTTAACTTTCTGGCTACAATCATGACCGTAGCCATTTTGTATTATGTATAACACTTTTATTTCCTCTTTTTCGATACTAAATAATATCCCCCAACGATGATGAATAGAATGGGTATCAAGTTATTTAAAGTATGTGGACTAATCTTTAAGAATGTTAACGAGCCGAGAATTTCTTGATAAAAAAGCAAAAGAACAGCTAACAAGAGAAATAGAAGACCATTTAACATTCCCTGCCCCATTTTCTGATTTTGAAGAATAAAGCCAAGAGCAATAATTAAAATAAATGTACCTGTGTGATCTGGCCAGATTGCAAGCTTATTCACTAAGTGAAAGTGTAAGCCAAAGCCAGTTAAAATCACACCTGGTAAAATGACAGCATAATCCTTCCCACTATAGCCTTGAAAAAGAAAGGCAATCCCAATAATAATTAATAGGGTTGGCCATGTATATAGATTGGGTAGAATGGTAATATTAAATTCTTTTAAGATAAAATAAAATCCAAAACCAATTAATACGATACCGGAGAACCATTTTTGTGTTTTCATTATTTCCTCCACTTCCAAAAAACTCAGCTTGAATACATAGAAGATTTTTGTTACTGTACAATGAGTAAAGTACTATATTTAACAAAAAAACTAAGATTACAACGATAATTTTATAAAAGAAGTATAAACTATTACTAGTAAATAACGTAAGTATAATTCTTTTACTGTTATTAATACTATATCTTACCATACGAATTCACAATTTGTTCACATTTATAGGGCAAAATGTTTCCCATTTTTGAAATGATTTTGTTATAATAACTACGTGTTAATAATTATTATAATTTAATTTATTTATATAAATGGTTTTTAAAATGTTCTTTATGATTAACAAGGTAAGAACAACTTTTTGGGGGTGTCATTAGGTAAAATGCATATAGTAGCTGTCGGACTAAATTATAAAACGGCCCCAGTAGAAATTCGTGAACGTTTAACATTTGATTCAGAGCAAATAGGGGAAGCTATGAATCAATTACAAAATAAAAAAAGTATACTAGAAAATATTATTATTTCAACATGTAATCGCACGGAAATATATGCAGTAGTTGATCAGCTTCACACTGGTCGATATTATATAAAGCAATTTTTAGCAGAATGGTTTCAGTTGGAACAAGATGAGTTTGTTCCTTATTTATTTGTGTATGAACAAGATGGAGCTTTAAATCATTTATTCCAAGTTATTTGTGGTTTAAATTCAATGGTTGTCGGAGAAACACAGATTCTTGGCCAAATTCGCACAAGCTTCTTGACAGCACAATCCATTAAATCTACTGGTTCAGTGTTTAACCAGTTATTTAAACAGGCTATTACTTTTGCAAAGAAAGCACACACAGAGACAGAGATTGGCGCAAACGCTGTGTCTGTAAGCTATGCAGCAGTAGAATTGGCAAAAAAAATATTTGGTACCTTGCAAAATAAGAATGTTCTCATTTTAGGTGCAGGAAAGATGGGCGAGCTTGCTATTCAGAATTTGTATAGCAACGGTGCTAAAAATGTAACTGTGATAAATCGCACATTTGAAAAAGCGGAAACACTTGCAGATCGTTTTGAAGGGCAAGCAAAACCGATGAATGAGCTGCAATGTGCATTAATTGATGCAGATATTGTCATTAGTTCAACTGGGTCTAACACATTCGTTATCACAAAGGCATTGATGAAGGCAGTTGAAAAAATCCGCAAAGGTAATCCGTTGTTTATGGTGGATATTGCGGTCCCACGTGACTTAGATCCTGAAATAACTGAATTAGAAAGTGTATTTCTTTATGATATTGACGATTTAGAAGGAATTGTAGAAGCAAACCTCCAAGAACGCCAAAAAGAAGCAGAAAAGATATTGATTATGATAGAAGCGGAAATTATTGAATTTAATCAATGGCTTCATTTATTAGGCGTCGTGCCAGTCATTTCTGCACTTCGGGAAAAGGCCCTAGCTATTCAAAGTGAAACAATGAAAAGCCTAGAAAGAAAGCTCCCTCATTTAAGTGAAAGAGAGAGAAAGATTTTAAATAAGCATACGAAAAGTATTGTGAATCAAATGTTAAAGGATCCGATTCTTCAAGCGAAGGAACTTGCGGCACTTCCAGATGCTGACCAATCGATGCAGCTATTTATGAAAATCTTCAATTTAGAAGCCGATACACAAAAAGAATCGAATAATGTCGTAAAGGAAGACGAGAAAGAAGCATTTTCTCCAATCACTCAGCCGTCCATTCAAGTGTGATAAATATAACGAATGAATGCTTTTACTCTATTAAACGGAAAGTTTGCTTTTTAAATTGCTATCCTGTAAAAAAATCTCTGCGGATGGTCGTTTCACTTTTCTTTTCATCGGTTAAAATATAGTGGAGGATTAAGAAATAAGCCTATATTAAGTTATAGAAGACTTGGGGTATTAGTAGGATCTTTTATGTTTGAAGGGGAATGTCGATGCAGGATATTTTTATGACTAGACTTCATGAATTCATGATTATTCTTTATGCTTTATCTGTGCTATTGTATTTTTTTGATTTTCTGCATAATAACCAGAGAGCAAATCGAGTAGCTTTCTGGTTACTTTTATTTGTCTGGATTTTGCAATCGTCTTTTTTAAGTATTTATATAGTGGAGATGAATAGATTCCCAATCTTAACTATCATGGAAGGGCTTTACTTTTATTCATGGGTATTGGTAACCTTTTCTTTAGTAATTAATAAATGGTTGAAAATTGATTTTATCGTGTTTTTTACGAATGTCCTTGGATTTGTTATTATGGCAATACATACATTTGCTCCTGCACGTGATTCTGCTCTTACACATGCAGAGCAGGTTGTATCGGAGTTGCTGTTCATACATGTAACAGCGGCTATTTTAGCGTATGGGATGTTTACAATTTCATTTATTTTTTCTGTCCTCTATTGTATTCAATATGATTTACTAAAACAGAAAAAATGGGGAAAACGAGTAATGAGGATTGCAGATTTGGCCAAATTAGAACATATATCTTACCTATTAAGCGTCTTTGGTGTACCATTGTTATTAATTGGCTTAATTCTTGGTGTTCAATGGGCTATTATCCAAAGACCAGACTTTCTTTGGTATGATCCGAAAATTATCAGCTCGTTCATTGTGCTATTAGTCTATAGCAGTTTTTTGTATTTACGTGTTTCAAAAAAGTTAAGGGGGAAAAATGTTGCCCTCTTAAATATTGCCAGTTTTTTTATTATGCTTATTAACTTCTTTTTAGTAGGCAATTTTTCAACTTTTCATTATTAAATGGAAAGTACATAAAGGAATCAATGTTGGAGGTACTGTTAATGCGCAAAATAATTGTTGGATCAAGGAAAAGTAAGCTAGCCATTACTCAAACGAATTGGGTAATTAATCAGCTGAAAAAATTAGATTCTTCTTTTGACTTTGAAGTAAAAGAAGTTGTGACAAAGGGAGATGTTGTTCTTGATGTCACTTTATCTAAAGTTGGGGGAAAAGGGCTATTTGTTAAAGAAATAGAGCAAAGTATGCTTGATAAGGGAATTGATATTGCTGTACACAGTATGAAAGATATGCCTGCAATCCTTCCAAAAGGGCTAACAATTGGGTGTATTCCAGAGCGTGAGGATTATCGTGATGCTTTAATAAGTAAGAACCATATTCCTCTAAAGGAGCTAAGAGAAGGTGCAATCATTGGGACAAGCAGTTTGCGTAGAGGTGCACAATTACTTGCTGTTAGACCTGACCTTGAAATCAAATGGATTCGCGGAAATATCGATACTCGTCTTAGCAAGCTAGACACAGAAGAATATGATGCAATCATATTAGCCGCTGCTGGATTAGCAAGAATGGGATGGACAAGCGATGTAGTAACGGAGTTTTTAGATCCGGAAGTATGTTTGCCTGCAGTGGGGCAAGGTGCACTTGCTATTGAATGTCGCGAAGATGATAAAGAAGTGCTAGAGCTTTTAAGCAAGTTGTCAAACCAGGAGACGACTCGCACTGTTTACGCGGAAAGAGCATTTTTGCAGCGCATGGAAGGCGGATGCCAAGTGCCAATAGCTGGCTTTGCACAAGTTAAGGATGATGAAGTGGCATTAACAGCATTAGTCATTTCACCTGATGGGAAACAAATTTATAAGGAAGAAGTTACAGGGAAAAACCCTTTAGAGGTAGGGGAACAAGCAGCTGCCATTTTAACAGAAAAAGGTGCAAAAGCATTAATTGATCGATTAAAAGAGGAGAATATAATAGATGGCTAAATCCCTTCTAGGAAAAAAAATTCTCGTTCCCCGCTCTAAAAAACAAGCAAGTGTATTATCAAAGCGGATTAACGATTTAGGTGGAATTCCAGTTGAAGTGCCACTTATCGCTTTTCGAGAAAAACCTCTTCCTGAAGAAGTGATTGTTTCATTAAAATGCCAAGTATATGATTGGCTTGTTTTTACAAGTCGTAACGGTGTAGAGGCATTTTTTAAAGAGATAAACAGAGTAGAATTAACAGTTGTCTCTAAAATTGCTGTCATTGGTGAAAAGACGACAGCAGCTGTTTCTGAACATGGATATCAAGCTGATTTCATTCCGTCACAATTTGTTGCAGAACAGTTTGCAAAAGAGTTCGTTACCATTACCGAAAAGAATCAGCGGATCTTAATAGTAAAAGGAAATAAATCGAGAGAATTTCTAGCAGAAGCATTAAGGAAAGACGGTTTGCAAGTGGATGAAGCCATATTGTATGAAACTTATTTTCCGAAAGAGAGTGAAGAACTGCTTGTGGAAGAGGTAAAGAAGAATGATTTAGAGATATTGCTTTTTACCAGTTCTTCCACCGCACAACATTTTATGCAAGTGATAAAAAAATATCAGTTAATGAATAATTTGGAAAGTTGTATTGTTATTAGCATTGGACCGATTACGACAGAAACATTGGAATCCTATGGTTTACCTGTAACAATAACAGCGGAGCCTTATACAACAGATAGCGTTCTAGAACATTTAGTGCAGTATTTAACAAATTAAGTTGGAGGCAAGAAAAAATGGTTGAATTCAAACGTCATCGCAGATTAAGACAATCTGCTAATATGAGAGCATTAGTTAGAGAGACATATGTACATATCGATGATTTAATTTATCCGATATTTATAACAGAAGAAGAAAATGTGAAGAGTGAGATTTCTTCAATGCCTGGCATTTATCAGTTTTCGATTGACCGTTTAAAAGAAGAAATGGATGAAGTACAGGCGCTTGGAATCAAATCTGTGTTATTATTCGGAATTCCAAAGGAAAAAGATGAATGTGGAACACAAGCCTTTCATGATCATGGTATTGTTCAAGAAGGAATTAAGTACATCAAAGCGAACTATCCTGAAATGATTGTTATTGCTGACACTTGCTTATGTGAATATACGAGCCATGGACATTGTGGCGTAATTGAAGCAGGAAGAGTATTAAATGATGAGTCTCTAGAATTGCTTGTGAAAGCAGCAATTAGCCAAGCTGCTGCTGGAGCAGATATTATTGCACCTTCTAATATGATGGATGGTTTTGTAGCAGCAATTCGAAAAGGGTTGGATGAAGCCGGATTTTTGGATATTCCTATTATGAGTTATGGTGTCAAATACGCATCAGCATTTTATGGGCCGTTCCGAGAAGCAGCTGATAGTACACCTCAATTTGGAGATCGTAAAGCATATCAGATGGATCCTGCTAATCGTCTTGAAGCATTTAGAGAAGCGGAAAGTGATGTTGCAGAAGGCGCAGATTTTCTTATTGTAAAGCCAGGTCTTCCATATCTTGATATTGTTCGAGACATGAAAAATGAATGGGATTTGCCAATTGTTACCTATAATGTTAGTGGTGAATATAGCATGGTTAAAGCGGCAGCACAAAATGGCTGGATTGACGAAGAAAGAATAATTATGGAAACGATGATTAGCATGAAACGTGCTGGGGCAGATTTAATTATTACTTATTTTGCTAAAGATGTAGCACGTATGCTAAAAGAACAATAAGGGAGGAAGTCATAATGCGTTCCTATCAAAAATCAGAAGCGGCATATAAAGAAGCAGTAGAATTAATGCCAGGTGGTGTAAATAGCCCCGTTCGTGCTTTTAAATCGGTTAAAAGAAATCCAGTATTCATGGATTCTGGGAAAGGCTCTAAAATTTATGATATTGATGGCAATGAATACATTGATTATGTATTATCATGGGGACCTCTTATTTTAGGGCATGCTGACGATCAAGTAGTAGAGGGAATTAAGAAGGTTGCTGAAAAAGGTACTAGCTTTGGGGCGCCAACTTTAATTGAAAACAAACTTGCTGCTCTTGTGAAAGAACGTGTTCCTAGCATCGAAATCGTTCGCATGGTGTCTTCTGGTACAGAAGCTACAATGAGTGCTATTCGTTTAGCTAGAGGCTATACCGGCAGAAATAAAATTCTTAAATTTGAAGGATGTTATCACGGACATGGGGATTCCTTGCTTATTAAAGCAGGTTCAGGTGTAGCAACACTAGGTTTACCAGATAGCCCTGGAGTTCCAGAAAGCATTGCTGCGAATACCATTACCGTTGCTTATAATGATTTAGAAAGTGTTAAATATGCATTCTCTACATATGGAGAAGATATTGCAGGCATTATTGCTGAGCCAGTTGCAGGAAATATGGGTGTTGTTCCACCGAAACCAGGCTTTTTACAAGGCTTGCGTGATGTTACAACAGAATATGGCGCTTTACTTATTTTTGATGAAGTAATGACAGGTTTCCGCGTGGATTATGGTTGTGCACAAGGTTATTTTGGCATTAAACCTGACATTACTTGTTTAGGTAAAGTAATTGGCGGAGGATTACCAGTTGGTGCATATGGCGGAAAAGCAGAAATTATGAATCAAATTGCCCCAAGCGGTCCTATTTATCAAGCAGGCACCTTATCGGGTAACCCACTTGCTATGACAGCAGGGTTTGAAACATTATCTCAATTAACGAAAGAAACGTATACAGAATTTATCCGAAAAGCAGATCGTTTGGAAGAAGGCTTAAAAGAAGCTGCTGCGAAATATGAAATTCCGTTTACAGTAAATCGCGCGGGATCTATGATTGGGTTCTTTTTTACCAATGAAGATGTAAAAGATTATGAAAGTGCTAAAACATCCAATCTTGATTACTTTGCTAGCTTTTATAATAGCATGTTAGAACAAGGCATCTTTCTACCACCGTCTCAATTTGAAGGGATGTTCTTGTCAACTGCATTAACGGATGATGATATTGAGCAAACCATTCATGCAGCTAAACATGCCTTTTCTACATTGAAAGCTTAAAAACGAGTTTGTTTTAGAAGATTATTGTTTTTAAAAAAAGAGTCTAGGACAAAATGGACGTGTAAAAACTAAGTCGTTCTATTGCGCTACAGACCCACGATGCGTCGGGGAGGCTTGCCGATTGCCCCATCCTATGGAAAGCGAAATGTATTTAGGTTGCGGGTGATAAGCAAAAACCGTCTATTTTAAAAAATTTAAAAACCCAAACAATTATACGAATGTTTTTAACATCTCCGTAAAATTGTTTGGGTTTATATTTGGTTGGAATACTTAAGTGCCCAGTTTCTTTCATTTTTTTTTATGTAGAAATTAATTAAGCAAAAGACATTTTCTTATTTACTCCGAATTATCTAGAACTGTCGATTTTTTGCCACTGTATGAAGGTGACTAATATGATATGATGCAACTAGTAATAAGCGATAAGAAGGGATGTTTCATGGATTCATTTGTAAAGATGCAGCACGTTAGTTTTACTTATGAAAATAATACAATCTTAAAAAAGCTAAATTTAACTCTAGAAAAGAGTAAATCATATGCATTAATCGGTAAGTCAGGCGTTGGAAAAAGTACACTTCTCCACCTTTTAGCAGGTTTCCTGATCCCAACTGAAGGAGAAGTGTTAATCGATGGAAACCGAATTCAGCAACCTAGCAAGGATATTGGTTTTATGTTTCAGGACTTAGGTCTTTTTCCTTGGCTAAAAGTTCGCGATGCAGTTTCGATGCCGTTGAAATTAGATAAACGGAAAACGAAACAGGAAATCAAAGAAAGAGTAACAGCACTAATAAGAGAAGTTGGATTAAGTGGAATGGAGCATAAATATCCGGCAGAGTTAAGTGGTGGACAAAAGCAAAGGGTAGCATTAGCAAGAACATTAATTAATGAGCCTGAGTTGTTGTTAATGGATGAGCCGACTTCTACATTAGATGAACTGACAAAAGAACAAATTCAACAGCTAATATATGTGCAGATTAAAAAAAGACAAACGACATTACTTTTTGTAACTCATAATATAGAAGAAGCAGTACTTCTTGGTGAGTATATTCTATTGCTAAAAGATAATGGAGACATCGAGACTATTTATAATCCGCTATTCGGGGTAGAAAAAGCGAAAGAAAATTTGTCTTTTTATAAAGCTTGTATTGAAGTTCGAAGAAAATTAGCGGCGGTATAATAATGAAGAAAATCATTCGGAAAGTCTTTAGAAATCAACTAATCGTAGGCTTTATAAGTGTCACTCTATTTTGGTATATTGTCTATTTTTTAGTACAGTCACATACCATCCCATCACCCATTTTAACAGTTACTTATATATGGAACGAAAAATGGATGTTGCTTCTGCATGCAGGAGCGAGCTTACTGAGAATTACCATTGCTCTTTTTATTTCTTTGTTAATAGGAATTCCATTGGGGATTATTTTAGGCAAAAATAAGAAGATTAATACCTTTCTATCACCTTTTCTATATTATATATATCCAATACCCAAAGTAGCATTTTTACCTGTATTTATGATTTTGTATGGGCTGGGAAACCAATCTAAAATTACCCTAATTATTTGGATTATTGTTTTTCAAATCATTTTATCGGTTAGAGATGGTGTATTACAAATTCCAGCAAGTTATTATAAAGTGATGCACGGCTTTCGGTCACCAATTTACCAGCAATTAATCTACTTAATTTTCCCGAGCATACTTCCCTCCATATTTACAGGGATAAGAATTAGTATTGGCATTAGTTTAGCAACATTATTTTTTGCAGAAAACTATGCAACAACTTATGGAATTGGCTATTATATAATCAGTGCATGGACGAAAATGAATTATGAAGAAATGTTTGCAGGGATCGTCACCTTAGGATGTATCGGTTTATTGTTATTTATCATATTAGATAAATTGGAGTTAAAAGTTACCCCTTGGAATCATAAATAAAGAGGCTTGGACATAAGCATTTCAACCGAAAACAAAAATGAACGTTTATGTAATTAAATTGCATAAACGTTCGTTTTTTTTAGATAAAGGTTTAAAAACGAAGTGAAATGGAGCGTCCTCCCCGGCGCATCGTGCGTCTGTAGCGTAATGGAACGACTTAGTTTTTATACTTAGCTATATTTAAAAACATAGATAACCATCATGAGAAAGTAGCTTTA
>NZ_JVDT01000059.1 GCF_001076885.1 Bacillus sp. 522_BSPC | reverse complement strand
GGGAAATAGAGGAAAGGCTGAGACCCCGCAGTGCAGCGAGGAGCATTCCTGTTTAGAATCCTAATGGGGTCTTGCAAAATAAAAAGTCCTCTTGTATGATGCTTGAGTATCAACTTACCAATCGAAACTCATCACCAAACAGGAGGACATATAATGAATAGTAATATTAATCACAAAATTAATCAAGTTTCTGAAAAAACTTTGGTCATTGGTATCGATATTGCCAAGCAGAAACATTTTGCATGTGCGGTAGACGATCGCGGTCGTGTATTAGAGAAATCATTTCCCTTTTATCAATCAGAAGATGGTTTTGAACAGCTAGTTAAAAAAATAGAGTCTTTACAATCTTGCCACCAAAAATCAGAGGTTATCGTTGGATTTGAACCCACGGGGCATTATTGGATGAACTTAGCTGCCTATCTGGTTGAGCAGGATATCCGATATGTAATGGTAAATCCAATGCACGTTAATAGAACGAAAGAATTAGATGATAACCTTCAAACCAAAAATGACAAAAAAGACGCTCGCGTTATCGCTAGCTTAATACGTGACGGACGGTTTACTTTTTCTCGAATACTTACTGGAGTAGAAGCAGAACTTCGTAATGGAGCGAGTCTTCGATCTAAATTACAAGAAGATATTACAGCAATTAAAAACCGTATGATTCGTTGGATAGATCTTTATTTCCCTGAGTTTCAGCACTTATTCAAAAGTTTTGGGAAGAACGCTTGCGCAGTGCTTGAAATGACACCATTACCAATGGATTTTGATGGGAAGAGTGAGGAAGAACTGATTCAGCTTTACAAAAACGTAGAAGGACTAAAATGTCTTTCTGTTTCTAAGATTCAAAAGTTAAAAGTACTAACCACCAAGTCCATCGGATTAAAAGAAGGATTAGAAATGGCACGATTTGAGATAGAAACTTTGCTTACTCAATTCAAAGCTCTTTCAAAACAATTAGAAGTCTTATCATTAAGATTAACTGAACTAGCTCAACAATTGATCGACTACGAGTATATTTTATCTATTCCTGGTCTAGGTGAAAATACAGCAGTTGAATTACTCTCTGAGACTGGCTCTCTTAGCCAATATGAGCATCCACGCCAACTAATTAAATTAGCGGGACTCACACTAAGGGAAAACTCTTCTGGCAAACATAAAGGCCATAAGAAAATCTCAAAAAGGGGTAGAAGGAAACTCAGAGCTATATTATATAGAGTTATTCTTCCTTTGATTCAACATAACATAGCATTTAAATCTCTATATCAGTACTATACAACTCGTACTGTCAATCCACTGAAAAAGAAAGAAGCCATGGTAGTATTAAGTGGGAAACTACTTAAAATCCTATATGCTTTGTGTGTAAAACATGTGCATTTTAATGCAAGTCTTATGATGACAGACCTCCATTGTCTCCAAGAGGCAGCTTGAGCTACTTCTTAGTAGTTTAAGAATCTAAACAAAAGGATGACACGGAGAAGCCGGCACTATTTGAGCCATAAGACCAAGAGTCCCTCGAGGAGCATCGCCAGCCTCTGCCTTATGTAAAGACCGAACGAAGGAATGTACGCACTAGATGCCAAGAGACATGGGAGGGTTAGTCTTCATAAGTTTTGCAGAGATCCAATGTGCATCACATAAGCACGATAGAGTTAATGATTTCCAATTAGCTCTAGCGAAGCGTAAGTATCTTCTTACAAGTTCTTGAATTTTTAGAAATTCATAACAAGTTAATGATTGAAAAAAATTTTTTTCTAGCCATAAAACGGCTTTAAAGGTTGATATTCCAACATTTCTAGA
>NZ_JVDT01000058.1 GCF_001076885.1 Bacillus sp. 522_BSPC | reverse complement strand
AAAAAGGGAGCTAAAAAAAACTCCCACAAAAACTTGACTCAATCCGGCTGAAAATAGTATTTTACAAAGTCTCCACTTTCGATTTAAAATAAACTCGTTCTTTTTTCTTCCCTGATTCGTAAACCGCACAAATCATTTCTTGTGTTTTTAAGGCATCTTCCCCTGTGATGTCTAAAGGGATTCCCTTAGCTAATGAATCATAAAAATTATTTATTTGCTTCACATGACTTACTCCCCAATATCCTTTTACTCCATTTTCATAATCGAAGGTTTCCTGTGGATTATTATCTGCAATAAATTCTCTTCCATCAAGTAAACGGACTGTTGCCCGGTCTGCAATCATTTTGGCAATTCCCTTTTCACAATGTAATTCAATTTCAACAGGTGCATCATACGTATAATAATTAATGGCATGGAAAGCTGTAACGATGCCATTTTTATAGGCTACAACCCCTTCTGCTGCATCTTCCACTTCTATCATTTCATGTGCCCGATTACTTATCGATGCATCTACATACTTAATATCATCAGCAATAAACCATCTCATTAAATCCATTGTATGGATTGCTTGATCGATTATTACCCCTCCGCCTTCTTTTTCCCATGTACCTTTCCAATCGCTTTTTTGATAATAATCATCCGATCGGTCCCATGTAACAGATAGCTTACCTGACTTTATCGTACCAAGTTCTCCATTATCTAGCATTCTCTTTATTAGCTGTGACCCAGGATTATAGCGATTTTGGAAAATGACACCAAGGGTTACCTTATTTTCTTTTGCTGTCTCAACCATTGCTTTCGCATCGTTATAGTGAATAGACATCGGTTTCTCTGTCAAAATATGAATCTTTCTTTTTGCTGCTTCTATTGTTACTGGAGCATGGAGATGATGTGGCAAACAGATATGCAAAACATCTATCTTTTCTTTTCTAAACATTTCCATATAGTCAGTATAGCTGCCACATTGATAGATTTTTGCTTTTTCTTCTGCTCGTTCTTGTTTCACATCACAAACAGCTACTAGCTCTGCATCTTCTCTTGAGACAATCGACTGTGCATGCATAGGAAAAATATTGCCACAACCAATAATAGCTACCTTTAACTTAGACATATGTCTCCCTCATTTCTATTAGTAGAATACTATGCGATTCTTTACACCCACCACATTTGGGACGGTTTTTCTTCAATTAGGACAGATTTCAAATTGGTCACTGCTCTTGTTAATCCCTCTCTAATCGACATAATTGGATCTTCGTGTTCAATGCTAACCACATAGTCATATCCATAGGTGCGTAAGACACTTATCATATCAGACCATTCACTAACACTATGTCCACATCCGACCGAGCGAAATGTCCATGCTCTCGTTTGCACTTCGCCATATGGCTGCATATCTGTTAAACCATACATATTGACATTTTCTTGATCTATATACGTATCTTTTGCATGAAAATGATGAATGGCATTTGCCCTCGCTAAAATTTTTATAGCTGCAACTGGGTCAATTCCTTGCCACCATAAATGGCTTGGATCAAGGTTTGCCCCAATAGCATCACACGTTTCTTCTCGTAGTTTTAATAGTGTATAGGGGGTATGCACAAGAAATCCGCCATGTAATTCTAAGCCAATTTTCACTCCATGCTCTTTTGCGAAACTCCCTACTTTCTTCCAATAAGGGATTAGCTTTTCTTCCCATTGCCATTTTTTCACGTCACTATATTCATTTGGCCAAGGTGTAACAGGCCAATTTGGATATTTCGCTCCATCGTGATCTCCAGCAGTTCCTGAAAAGCAATTTACAACAGGAATATTCATTAAAGATGCTAGTTTTATTGTTTTAATCAATGTTTCATGAGATTCCTTTGCGAACCCTTCCTCTGGTGAAATAGGATTCCCATGGCAGCTGAATGCACTAATGAAAAGGTCGCGCTCTGCAATTTTTTCAAGATATTCTTTTCGCTTTTCTTCTGAATCCAATAATTCATCTACATTACAATGATTGTTTCCAGGATAACCACCTGTACCAATTTCTACAGCTTGTATTCCTGCTTCTTTCACTGCATCAAGCATTTCTTCAAATGTTTTATCTGCAAATAAAACGGTAAACACACCTAATTTCATAAGAATTCTCCTTTCCAATATTCTGCATTGATTTTGTTAATAGGTCTTTATATTTTTGTAATTGTCTTTGTTTCTTGTGATGCTAATGCCGCAAGAATAATAGCTAAAGATTTCTTCCCTTCTTCTCCCGTTACAAGAGGATCTTTGTCTTCAAGAATACTTTCAATAAAATGGTCAATAACACCTGACTTATTTTGACCACCATCCTCATTTGACTGAATTCTGCCTAACTCATAATTTACTTTTTCACCATTTGTGTACTGGATAATTAATGAATAGTTTGGATCATCTTCTAAGCGAATTACTGCTTTTTCTGCATAGATAACGGTAGAATTATCTTCTTTCCCTCTATAAGCCCAGCTCGCTGTAAGCGTTCCGATAACGCCACTCTCTGTTCGTAATATACAAACAGCATTGTCATCTACACTTGAGAATTCTTTCGCATTTGTTTCTACAAAAGCCCCTACTTCAGCAAATTCTTCTCCTAATACATACCGTAATAAATCTGCTTTATGTACACCTAAATCTCCCATAGCACCAATAAAAGCCTCTTCCTTTTTAAAGAACCAACTGTCTTTGCCATCTACACTCCAGCCTTCTGGACCACCATGACCGAATGTCGTACGGAAACTATATATCTTTCCAACTTCCCCACTTTTAATTAACTGATGTGCTTTTTGATGGGAGGAAACAAAACGTTGATTATGTCCAATCATCAATTTTTTCCCACTCTGTTTAGCGGCTTCGATCATTTGATTTGCTTCTTCTTCTGATGTCGCCATTGGCTTTTCACAAAGTACATGTTTTTTAGCATGTAGTGCATCAATGGAAATTGGAGCATGCAGATAATTTGGTGTACACACGCTAACTGCATCTATCTCTGCCATTTCTAACAAGTCTTTATAATCGGTAAATGCTTTCACTTGATATTTCTCAGCCACTTCTCTTGCTCTTACTTCATTGATGTCACATACTGCAGCTAATTCCACTTGTTCATTCCACAGATACTCCGGGATATGCCGATGTTGCGCAATACTGCCACACCCAATTACACCAATCTTTAATTTAGCCATTTCCATTACCTCCTCTATTTACTTTACGGATATTGTTTCAATAGGCTTTGCATTGCCATAAACTGGTCTCTTCCGTTTAACTGGTGTTGCCCATTTAACAGCATTGCTAATGACTTTTTGGATATCTTTATGATGGTAGGTCGGGTAAGTTTCATGTCCTGGTCTAAAATAAAAGACCTTCCCGTTTCCTCTTGCATACGTGCAGCCGCTACGGAAAACCTCTCCCCCTTCAAACCAACTAGTGAAAATAAGTTCATCTGGTGCTGGTATATCAAAATGTTCCCCGTACATTTCTTCTTTTTCTAATTCAATGTATTCATTAATTCCTTCCACAATTGGGTGATTAGGAGCTACCACCCATAGTCTTTCCCGATCATCTGCTTCCCTCCACTTTAAGTCACAGCTAGTGCCCATTAAGGTTTTGAAAATTTTAGAAAAATGACCTGAATGAAGAACTATTAATCCCATTCCATCTAAAACACGTTGTTTCACTTTTTGTACGATTTCGTCCTGTACTTCATGATGCGCTAAATGTCCCCACCAAACCAATACATCTGTGTTATTCAATACTTCTTCTGTTAATCCATGCTCTGGTTCATCTAATGTTGCTGTATGCGTTTGATAGCCCTCTTTTTCCAAAAATGCGGAAATCGTACCATGAATGCCATTTGGATAAATGTCCGCAACAAGTGGGTTTTTCTTCTCATGACGGTTTTCATTCCAGACTGTAATCATTGTTTTGTAACTCCTTTTCTCAATCTATGTATACGCTTTATTATAAAAAATGAAAACGGATAAAAAAATACTTAATCCTGTCTTTTTTTTATGCAATTATGTCATTTCATTATCTGCTTTTTGCTACAATAGAAAGAAGAACAGTATCTTTACAACCTATTCAAATAGGAGGAGAAGATGAAGTGGAAATAAGGACTAAGCACACCTATAATCAGCCAGTAAACGAAAAAGTTATTTACCAAAATCCTCTTCTATCCCTAAAAGTATGGGAGATAAACGATGAGAGGGAAAACGCAATAACTTCTGTTGAATATCACCCTTGGCACTATCATAAAGAAGTGGAGTTACTTGCCATTGTTGATGGTAGTTTGGCGGTGCAAACAAAGGAATTGGATCAAACGATTTCTGCAGGGGATGTTCTTATTATGGGGACCTCACAACCTCATAGAACAAGTAAAGCTAGTGGCGGCAATTTGCGCTATATCGTCTTGCAAATAGATTTACATAAACATTTTGATCAAAGCATTCTTCCTTATTTCTATTGTTTTTCAGAAATAACACATCCATTAGACAGGATAAATTATATCTTTGAAGAAAATCAGCAAATCAAACAAGAGGTACATTATTTAATTAACGAGATACATAAGGAAAGTCAAACAAAAGAAAAAGGGTATGAAATTGCCATCAACTATTCAATTAAAAGACTTCTGCTTTTATTAGTTAGAAATGATACGAAAAATATGCTCCATTCTTCAGAAGAACAAGATTTATCCAGAATTAAGCCTGTTTTAGATTATATTGATCGTCATTTAGAAGACCGAATACTTGTAGAGGATGTATGTGAGCTTTTGAATTTTAGCTATCACTATTTTATCAAATACTTTAAAAAAGTGATGGGTATGTCTTTTGTCGATTATATTAATCTAAAGCGGATAAAAAAAGCGGAATTATTACTATTAACTACAGATAAAAGCATTTTAGAAATAAGCTATGAAGCTGGGATTACGAATATGGCCCAATTTTATAAACTTTTTAAGCGGGCAAATCATTGTTCACCGAAAGCATTTAAAAATAAAATGCAAAAAAGCTAAACCATTTAAACAGCTGACAAGCACAGCTGTTTTTTAATTTGTGACTATTTTGTAAATTTTTTCTGATTTTTCACAAAAAAGCCTCAGAAAATTAATAAATCCCCTTCACCTTTGTCATAACTTGTCGAAATAATAATTAACATTTGATTATACTGCAAATATGAATCCGTTCATCTAGTCCTTCGTTCATATAGCAAATAGTGTCTAAGAAGCAATTTATACACCGTTACACAAAATTTATGGAAAGGAGCTATGATTGATGAGAATTTTAAAATCATTAAATCAAAATTTAAAATTAAGCACTAAACTCTACATTGCATTTGCCCTTATTCTAATTGTTCCTACTATAACAGTAGCCTACCTATCTATCCAAAGTGCTAAACATGAACTTAGCGAGAACATAATGGAAAGCACAAAAGAGAACGTCAAGTTATTAAATAGTAGTATCGACAGTACCATTTCTCCCAAACTATATGATGCAAATTATTTAGCAGATATAATAACAGGAGAATTATTCGAAAAACAAGGAGATAATCCTGATGCTCTAATGTCAAAGCTAGACCAGTATAAAGGACTTCACCCAGAAGCTGTAGCCGTTTATTTAGGAACACAGGATGGGAAAATGTACACCTCTCCAGCTCTAGATCTACCAGACGATTATGACCCAAGAGATAGAACTTGGTTTACACAAGCAATGAACAATTCAGTGGATAAAGCCATCGTAACAAATCCTTATATAGATGCTAGTTCTAAAGAAATGGTAGTAACCATTACTAGGAAAACAGCAGATGGTTCCGGAGTAATTGGCATTGATCTTAATCTCTCTACTTTAGAAAAAACAACCAAAGAAGTAGCAGTTGGGAATGAAGGCTATATCCTTCTATTGGATACAGAGCAAAACTATCTTGTCAGCCCAATAAATGAAGCTGGCACAAAGGTTGACCAAAATTTTCCTGACTTATATGAGCAAAATTCTGGAGTGCATCACTATAAAACAAACGGTCAGGATCGAACACTTTATTATTTAACAAATGAGAATACAGGATGGAAAATTGTTGGTTCTATGCTGGATGCTGAAACAAATGCTGCAGTAAAACCTATCCTACAAAAAAGTCTTTTAGTTGTGGTCGCTTCTATTATTTTTGGAGGAGCTATCATTATTTTAATTATTCGTTCACTTGTTAGCAGATTAAAAGAAATTCAGAATAAAGCAAAAAAAATAAGCGATGGGGACCTTACAGAAGAGATAACGCTTCAGTCAAACGATGAAATCGGACAACTTGCCCACTCATTTACTTCCATGCAATCAAGTCTAAAGACGCTTTTAAAAACACTAGAGCACCATTCTTTAATGGTTTCCGCAACGGCTGAAGAGCTAAACGCTAGTGCTGGTCAAACAAGTGAAGCTAGTGAGCAAGTTGCAACCGCCATCCAACATGTGGCGGTTAGTGCTGAAAAACAAACAGAAGGCGTAGAAGCAAATATATTATCTTTAAATCAAATAGTAAATAGTACAAACACAGTTTTGCTAAATGCTAATGAAGTATTAAATCGCACCAAAACTACTACTCAAAATGCCGAAGTAGGAAAAGCGATTGTCCAACAAACGGTTAATCAAATGAATGAAATTCATCATTCCGTATCTGATACGAATAGAGTAATTGCTTCATTACATGATCGTACGAAAGAGATTGGTACTATCGTAGACGTCATCACTGCTATTTCCAATCAGACTAATTTACTCGCCCTGAATGCTGCAATTGAAGCAGCAAGAGCTGGAGAATCTGGAAAGGGCTTTACTGTCGTAGCTGATGAAGTAAGAAAATTAGCTGAACAATCTCAAATTTCTGCTAGTCAAATTACGGAAATCATTAAGGCAATCCAACAAGATACAAAAGAAACAGTTCATACCATGTCCACTGTAGAATGTAATGTACAAAAAGGCATTGAAATTTCAGATGAAGCCATCAATACATTTATGGAAATATATGATAATATGAATCTAATTTCCCCACAAATGTCTCAAGTAGCTTCAACACTTAATGATATATTAACTTTTGTGCAAAACACAGAAAAAACAGCGGAACTTATATCTGATTTAGCCAAAAACAATGCTGCTTCTTCCGAAGAGGTTGCAGCTTCAACAGAAGAACAACTTGCTGCAATGGAAGAAATATCTTCCTCTGCAAATATACTAGCTTCCATGACAGAGGACTTGATTCAGTTAATCAAAAAGTACAAATTTTAATTGGAGAAAAATACACAAGTTTGCGTCAGAAATATTCGTATTGGAAATAGTCTGAACTATTCTATCCCTCCATATAGATTACTATATAGAGGGATTCTATCAACATAGAGAAAAGGAAGTGAAACAATTGAGTCATAATCATGTCTTATTAATTATCGGTGGTGACTTTAGGCAGCTTGAAGTGATTCGCATTTTAGCACCTAAGCTTAGTAAAATATATTTAATTGGGTTTGAAGATGCCTCTATTCCTTATAAGGATGTCATCAAAGTAACTGGGCAAACAGCCCCACTTCATGAAGTAGATAGTATTCTCTTGCCTATTCCAGGGATTCAAGATAATGGCATTGCTGAATCGACTTTTTCAAAGGAAAAAATAATTCTCACAAAAGAACTAATAAATAAAACGAAACCTAATTCAACTATATACTCTGGCATTATTACCCCTTTCTTAAACCAACTGGCTACAGAAACGAATCGTCAATTGGTTGCTCTATTTGCAAGAAATGATGTAGCGATTCTTAATTCAATTCCAACTGCAGAAGGCGCATTAATGCTCGCTATAAAGCATACAGACATTACAATACATAATGCCAACGTACTTGTTCTTGGTTTTGGGAGAATCGGCAAAACGATTACCCGCCTTTTTTCAGCAGTTGGTGCAAAGGTAACTGTCCTTGTTAATAAAAAAGAGGATGAAGCTAGAGTAATGGAAATGGGATTCCACCCTCTACTCGAAGCTTCATTAGAGTCTACAATTCCATCCCAGCATATTGTTATTAATACTATTCCTGCACTTATTCTGACTGCTACCCTTATTAAAAAAATGTCAAGCGACGCTCTAATTATCGATTTAGCTAGCAAGCCAGGCGGAACTGATTTTACCGCTGCAAAAAAGCATAATATCCAAACATTATGGCCACTAGGTTTACCTGCAAAAGTGGCACCAAGAACGGCAGGTACTATTATTGGTAAAACTTTATTGGAGTTACTGAAATAAGAATAATAGTGTAAATCGATTTGGAGATAGCTAACTATCTCTTTTTTTATGCTTATTTCTCAACAAAATATTTTACAATATTATACAAAAGTGATATCATAATTATATCAAATTGAAATTATAGGAGTGATTCATTTGAAAGAAAAAAATGCATTTCATTTTAATGGATTTATCGGTGTTCTTCTTATTGCCATCTCTCTTTTTCTTGGTACCTATTTTCTTATACAAGAACTTCCAGCTGTAGGAATTCCGTTTATATTATTAGCTGCTCTTCTTGGTAGTGGAATCACCATTATTCAACCAAATCAGGCTGTAGTTGTCACCTTTTTCGGTAAGTATTTAGGTTCTATTCGTAGCAGTGGGTTATTTTTAACGATTCCACTAACTTTAAGAAAAACAATTTCCTTACGTGTGCGCAATTTTAACAGTAAGCGATTGAAAGTAAATGATGTCGATGGAAATCCAATCGAGATAGCTGCTGTTATCGTTTTTAAAGTAATCGATTCAGCTAAGGCAATTTTCGATGTGGACAATTATGAGGAATTTGTAGAGATCCAAAGCGAAACAGCCATACGACATGTTGCGACGAAATACCCGTATGATACCTTTGAAAATGTGGAATTAACATTAAGAGGGAATGCAGAGGAAGTCTCTAACGAGCTTACAACCGAATTACAAGCTCGACTAGACCTTGCTGGAGTCGAAGTAATCGAAGCAAGATTAACTCATTTAGCCTATTCTACTGAAATTGCTCAAGCAATGCTGCAGCGTCAGCAAGCATCTGCGATTATTTCTGCTCGTCAGAAAATTGTAGAAGGAGCTGTTGGAATGGCGCAAATGGCCATTAACCAATTAGAGCAGGATAAAATCATTGAATTAGATGATGAAAGAAAGGTACAATTAGTAAATAATCTACTTGTCGCGATTGTCTCAGAAAATCCTACAACTCCTGTAATTAATACAGGTACTTTATATTAATGAGTGGTATAAATGACGAAGAAAAAAAGCTTTCCATTACGCATTGATCCAGAGCTATACGAAGTACTGCAAAAATGGGCTGCAGATGATTTCCGCAGCATTAACAGTCATATAGAGTATTTGCTTCGTGAATCTGCCAAAAAAGCCAAACGATTTCCAAAACAAAAAGAAGAATGACAGAATCACAAAAGAAGACCAGTCCTTTTACGAAGGTTCTGGTCTTCTTCTAATTATACTGCTATTTTTCTAGCTTAATAATTCCATGATATCTTCTTCTGTTATGGACGATATCATTTTTTCATCTGTATCAATAATTTCATCCACTAAACTTTTTTTCTTTTCCTGTAGTTCAAATATTTTCTCTTCTATTGTTCCTTTGGAGAATAATTTGATGACATCAACAATATTTTCTTGCCCCATCCTATGCGCACGATCTGCAGCTTGCTCTTCAACTGCAGGATTCCACCATGTATCATATAGAATAACTGTATCAGCTGTCATTAAATTTAATCCTGTTCCCCCTGCTTTTAAGCTTATCAAAAAGTAGTCTCGTTCTCCCAAATTATAGCGATGACATAATTCCACTCTTTCATCAGAGGGAGTATTTCCATCCAAATAAAAGAACGACAAACCCTTCTTCGCTAATTCCTGTCCGATAATATCCAGCATACTGGTAAATTGCGAAAAAATCAGTACTCTTCGATTCGAACGTTGCGATTCTTCCATTAATTCCATTAAATGCGCTAACTTGGCTGATCCACCCTCATAATTTTCTACAAATAGGGCAGGATGGCAGCATATTTGTCGTAGCCTCGTCAACCCAGCAAGAATTCTAATCTTATTTTTTCGCAATGTATCTTTGTTTAAGTGCTTTAGAGCATCATGCCTTAGTTTTGACAAATATGCTGCGTATAGTCTTTTTTGCTCTGGTAACAATTCCACCATTTCGCTCCACTGTCTTTTCTCCGGTAGTTCTGCTAATACATCCTCTTTTAACCGTCGCAGCATAAAGGGTCTTATTTTTTTCGCAATCTGCTTATTAGTAAGATTTGCGTATTCCTTTAACCCCTTCAATAACTCAGGAAATACAATATGAAAAATAGACCACAGCTCTTCAATGGAATTCTCAAGCGGTGTTCCTGTTAAGGCAAAACGATTTATTGCCTTTATTTTTTTCACTGATTTAGCTGTTTGCGAAAGTGGATTTTTGAAATACTGTGCCTCATCAAAGAAAACAGTATGGAGAGATTGCTGTTCATACCATTGAATATCTTGTCTAATTAATGGATATGACGTTATCAGAACATCGATATTTTCTAAATCCATTTGTAACTGTGCCCGCTCCTTCTTGTTCCCATCAAGGACAAGACATTGAATAGTTGGAGCGAACTTCATGATTTCTCTCTGCCAATTATAAAGGAGCGACGATGGGCAAACGACTAGCACTTTTTGCTTTGATTTTCGAATCACTGGTAATTCAGACATGATAAAGGCAATACTTTGAAGCGTTTTTCCCAACCCCATATCGTCTGCTAAAATTCCGCCGAAGTGGAATTTCGCTAAAGTTTTCATCCACCTATACCCATCCTTCTGGTACGATTTCAGGACATCCTCTAAAACAGCGGGAACCTTAATCATTAATGTTTCTGGATGCAGAAGTGATTCTATCAACTGTTGATAGGATTCATCTAGTTTAAATATCTTTCGGTCTTCCTCTATAAAAGATAAGCTTTCTAAAAGGGTCAGTTCAAATCCGCTGACAAAATCCTTGTCTTTGATTTGTGGGGAAAGAAGATAACGTTGAATTTCCTCCATCTCTCGCGTTTTTAAGGCAAAAAGAGAGCCATCCTGTAAACGATAATATTTTCGCTTTTCTTCTAAAGCAGCTAACAGTCCTTTTATTTCTCGTTCCGGAAATCCTTCCATCTCAAATTTAAACTCTAGCCAATTAATCCGATCCTTTTTTAATTTCACCGAAAACCGTGGCCAAGTTTTTTCCTTAAAAATTCTATTTCTAATCGCTGTTGTTGCATAGACTTTTACAAGCTTTTGCAACTTCGGTAATACGTAATACAAAAAATCAAACTCTAATTCTTCGTTATAAAGCATATATCCACTATCCGTTTTCGCAAATGAACTTCCATCCATCAGCTCCAATATCACTTCTTCTTTTTTCCAATCTCGAAGAAGCACTCCATCGATGTCTTTATCTCGTTCATGAACTGGATTAATGACGATATTTTCATAGCGGAATTCTAAACTTGCCAACAATCGATTATTTACTCTATCTAAATAGAGCTCTGCTTGCAGGGGCGCTTTTCCTATTTTTTTTGAAAGTTCTTTCTCCAATTGAACTTCCCCTAATTTTTTCAAGCCTGGAGCAACATTTTCTAAAAAGAAGTCTATTTGATTGTTTGCAATAGGGATATAATTCTTGCCAACCTTCTCTGTCATTCTTTTCATTTCCACAAGCCTGTTAAAATCCTCTG
The DNA here is from genome assembly GCF_001076885.1 of Bacillus sp. 522_BSPC. Lineage (GTDB taxonomy): Bacteria > Bacillota > Bacilli > Bacillales > Cytobacillaceae > Niallia > Niallia hominis. The sequence goes on along the minus strand of NZ_JVDT01000058.1, from coordinate 21,589 downwards.
ATTCCAATTGAATGACATTTCCGTCAATCATGACTGCATAATATTGATGCAAGAACAGAATAGATTCCATTCCTTGAACATTCAATTGATAGCTTCCTGTGTCCTGCTGATATAAGTGAAATGTTAGTGGGAGTGGTTCCCGAGAAACTTGCAAAGGCATTCTAGTTCCACTATATTCTTCTAAAAAACTTAATTCCTTCCAGTGTGAACGAAGGGAAATCCAAGAAGATGGAGGTATTAATAAAGTATCTTCTTCCCCTATGTTGTCCATTTCGTTGTGATGATTCAAGAAAATGGATTCATCGCTTACCACTTTCCATAATTCTTGAAGAATTGCTTCACTTTCTTCCTTTACACAGTGTAACTTTGGGTCAAAATTCTGCCCCAGAGCATATTGATACATATTGCCGGCATTTATTACTTCTAAAAATTGACGAATGTTTTTTATTTTATTGGATAAAAGGTGAATTTCGATGCCAAACATATTCGCTTCTGATCCAACTGGAATAATTTTCATCAAAAATTCAACTGGAACTACTTCTCTTTTCTCAAAGTGGCGTTGTTTCTTTGGTGAAGGAAAACTAGTCTGATTAAATAAAGCAAAAAAATCATCTGATACATTTGTATTCGTTTCTTGCATAGTAGCAGGCTCCTTGCCACTCAGCTGAAATTTCTTAATCTCCAGCAAAACAGCTGCAATATGCTGACATTCTTTTTGAAAGGAAGCTAGCTTTGGACAAGAACAATTCGCTTTTATTTCACCAGCTTCTACAGCCACCATTACAGCAAAGTCTTCTGCTGCTTGAACGAATGCTTCACAGTAGTCTTCTCTATATTCTTTAAACAACACCTTATGATTCTTTGAAAATGCCTCGCCTCTTTTTAAAGAAACAGGACCACACATCTCCAGGACCATTTTTCGTGTAATAACGATATTCAACAATCTAATCTCCTTCTTTTAATATTACAAGTTACGCACAAATACCTCCTTACACTTTACTACTTTTTTCATAACATTTCTATTATGGGAGTATTGTAAAATTAGGTAGAAGTTTTGTTTATATATGTATGAATGATTGTGTATTGATTGGATTGGCATTTTTGGAAAATATTTTTGATTTTTGACTATTTAATCTTTTTTCCGCTATAAAAAAGTGGACAAACTCCCACTTTCAAGAAGCTTGTCCACTAAAATAGATTTATTTTGAAAGTTTATTCCTTTTAATAGCTATTAGCAACTAGTAATTGGACTGCTGATTGGAGTTTTTCCTTTAATTCATCTGGAGCCGTTAAATAGAGAATTCCATTGCCTTCTATGCTTGGTTTATTTCCTAATGGGATGGTTCTTTTAATTAATTGAGCATAAATTTCTGGCTCTGTTAAATTTCGTTCAAAAGCTTCATTACTAATTAATTTAATTAATGCTAAAGCACCGCTCACATGAGGGGCAGCCATCGAGGTTCCTGTTAGGCTTGCGTATTTCCCATCTAAAAAGGTAGAGAGAATTTCTTCCCCAGGAGCTACTAAATCAACTTCTCGATTCGAATTGGAAAAACGAGAAGAATTTCGCTCTAAGTCTACGGCACCAACACTTATCACTTCATTATAGGCAGCCGGATATCCTAATTCTTCGGTTGAATCTAGGCCATCCCCTTCATTCCCCGCTGCACACACGACGAGAATTTGGGCTTCGACAGCTTTTTTCACTGCCTCATGTAATTCTGCTACATCCTCAGGTCCACCAAGACTCATGGAAATAATATCTGCCCCTTGCTCAATGGCATAATAAATTCCGTTTATAATCCAATCATATTGCCCAGTACCTTGTCCATTTAAAACCTTTACAATTAAAAGAGAAACTTCTGGCGCAACTCCTGTCAATCCGCTGTCTTTTCCTGATGCCCCAATTGTTCCAGCAACATGTGTCCCATGCCCATTATAATCCATATAAACTTCCGGACTGCCGTTGTCATCATCGGTAAAGTTTTTCCCACCTATAATCCGTTCTTGCAAATCTGGATGATTTATATCACACCCAGTATCCAAGATGGCAATGGTTATCCCTTTTCCTTTTGTTTTATTCCATAAATCAGGTGCTTGAATTAGTTCAATTCCTTTTGGTATTTCTGTTGATAGATCCAATACTTCTTTCACTTGATAAGGAATTACTCTACATTTTTTTTTCATATAACAGCCTCCTAATAATAGAATCACTAACACAATAAATATTTTAACAATTCCGAATTATTTTGATAAGAGGCTTAAGACTCAAATTAAGAACATTTGTTCTAAATGACTAATTATCATTTCTCCTTGCAAAAAAAATGGCCTACATAGATAGACCATTTTCTTCTTCCTATTCTTTTAGCTGAATAAATAACCGCTTATCTTACTTCATATTTTTTCCTACATATTAAATAAAAAGCAACAAAAATGACAATGGACCAGATCAACGAATACAATGGACTTGTATCAATAATTCTAAAAAGACTTGGGATATCACCTGCAACTGAATCATCATATGTAAATAATAAGAAGATCATCATATTATTTGCCGCATGTGCACCAATGGATAGCTCTAAACTGCCTGTTTTTACAGCTATAAAGGTTAAAGCAAATCCTGCAAGCAAATAATCTAAGCCTACTAATATGGCAGAATCATTCATTTCAGGATTAGTAAAATGCAAAGATCCAAAAATTAGTCCAACAATTAGTGCTAATAAAATAGGATTTTTTAGTTTTTTTCCTACCCATTGTAGTAATAATCCCCTAAATAAAAGCTCTTCTACCGTTGTTTGAATTGGAACAAAAAGAATAACGACAAGGAATAAAAAGACATAATCAGAAAGTGAAACATTATTCCACTTATAATCAGGGGCATTTATCAAGAAATCAATAACAGATGTAACAAGGAATAGCCCAGTAAATATGGCGAATCCCCAGCCAATCTTTTTCCAATTTACTCTTTCTTCCCCTGTAATCAATGTTCGAAATTTTCTTTTGTGTATAAATCGTACGCCAATCCATAAACCAACTAAAGCAAAGATATAAATAATATGTGTCATTAATAAACTAATAGTGCCATTTCCGCCGACAACCATGCCTGTATCCAAATCTATAAATGTAGCATCGTTCCCGTCCAACTCCACGCGCAATAACTCGATGATGAAATAAACAATAGAACCAGCAATCATAAATCCAACAGCTAATAAAATAGATGCTAAATAGCGCGGCCAGCTATTGTTTCCTTCTTTTACATTCAAATAATGTTTCATTCATCTACTCCTTTGTACCATTATTTTTCAGCTGATACGCTCGTTCCAAATCAAAATTTGCACGTATTTCACCGATTTTTTCTTTTCTTGCATTTAGCACTGGTGTATGCACATATTTTTCTAAATCTGTAAAAATTCCCTCCTCTTTATAGCCTAGCTGACTTAGAACCTCCATTGCCGCAACATTTACTGCTCGTGTTCCTCCATCTTCTACCTTAATCGCAATTCCGATTCCTTCTTTGACAAGGCCAATACACTGAACAGCCTCAGCACCTGCTTTTGAAACAATCCGTCCTTGATAAGCGTTCATTAAGTCCGTATCAAATCTGCTTGTGCCGCCAACCATTTCAGGAAATTCCATCATGCTATCTCTTATCCGTTTGACTATCTTTATTCGCTTTTCTGATTTAATAGAATCAGGGCTCGCTAGTCTTGCATAACCTAGTGCTACATGATATAAAGGTAGTTGATGGACTGGTACGCCACAACCATCTACACTAAGATTTATTTTTTCTTTTGGAAAATCACATATTTCTTCTATCGCCTCTAATATTCGCTGCTGATGAGGATGCTCTACTTCTCGATAATTAGCAATATCTTCCTTCATATGAATAGCAGTAGCAAGCATACCGGTATGCTTTCCAGAACAATTACTGTAAACAGGGGTCACATCTCCTCCATTTCTCAACAGCTCTTTATAGCTTGTTAAATTCCATGGTGTATGTGTTCCACATTGTAGGTGATCCTCTTTAATCCCTAATCTTTCTAACAGCTGAAGAATTGTTTCTCGATGGAAGGATTCTCCAGCATGGGAAGCACACGCAATTGCTATTTCTGCATTACTATATGAATATGTATCAGCTGCTCCTGTCTCTAAAAGGGGAATCGCTTGAAATGGCTTCATCGACGATCTAGGAAAAGTCATTCTATTGGGATTTCCATAGGAATATAGCAATCTACCTTCTTTATTTACTACAGCAATATGAATATTATGTGTACTTTCTACATATTTTCCGCGATAGACAAGTATAGGCTTATTCAATACAATCGACTCCTTTTTATCTATAAAACATCAAATTTTTCTTTTAAAGCTTCATATTGGAAACCTTGTTTTTGATAGTTTTGCTTTTTATACATTTCTTTTGGTGTGTCTTCACCATCTGCCAGCAAGATAATCGTCTTATCTGGAAATAAGTCCATCACCATTTTTTGCATACGAGCAGCAATCCCTTTTCGCTGATATTCATCAATTACAAAGATTCCGTCAATTTCGACTGTTTTATAGCCAAGAATTACTTCTAAAGCACCAGCCCCTTTTCCTTTATAATAAGCAATTATCTGCAAGAAATGAGGATTGCTAAAATTTTTCCGATATACTTCTGTTTTTCCTTTTGCATAATCTATTCCATATTTCAAGTCTTGATTATATTCTAATTGTAAATAGTCCTCAAAATTCTCCTCCGTAACTTTCTGAATAAGAATATCTTCAATAGGAGACAATACAGGAAATTCACGAGGATTAATCGCATAAAGTTCAGTAAATCCCACGTCATAATAACATTTACTTACAATATGCTCTTGTAGCTCCTTCGTAAACTTTTGGTTTTCTGGAAAAATAAACTTAAGATGCTTTTGACCAGTCTTTTGGTGAAACACTTTAAGGTATTCCTCCGCCTGCTCAAATTCGCTTATGGTAGGCATTGTTTTAAACTGTATAAAATTACTGTCATATTGAAGCAACATTTCCTCATTATGAACATGGATCCAATTAATAGATTCCATTATTTGTTTCCCTTCCTTGTGGATGTTGCTATAGGTCACTTTCTCCATGTTGTTTTCTCCTACCTTCTTCTCAAACTACTTTTTTACCGTAATATACTAATAATAAACGATTCATTTATAGAAATCAGTAGATTATAGAAAAAAATGACATTATTAAAATTTAACCACACGTAAATAGGACTGTCTCTAAAGAAACAGCCCTACTTAAATGATTATTCTCTCTTTGATTATATTGCTTCTGCATTTTCTTTTCTTTCCCTCCATAAAAACACTTCGTTCCCCATTTCATTATATTGCACTTTTTGAAAGATTTGCATCATCATTAAAATACCTCTACCACGTTCCTCTAAGACGATATCACTCATGAGCTTTTCTGTTCCATATTTTTCAATATCATTGATTTTCTTTGTTACATTAAACCCATTCCCATGATCTTTTATCCGCATGTCAATCGCTCTATTTGTATAATGTATATCTAATATAACGGGAAAACCCCCATGTTCTATCGCATTATTTATAGCTTCGCCTATTCCCACGCTAAGCATAAAATCCTCTGACAACCAATCTCTTAAATCCTTATTTATCTTACCTTTCCATTCTTTTTCTGTATGATCATGTATTACTATCTTTTGATAGCTAATAAGTTCACTCATATGCTGCCCCCTGTTTTTAAAAAAGCACAAGCTCCTTATTAACGATAAGGATCGTCAAAGCACATCAACTAAATAATCGAATCTCTAATAGTTATAATTATCGTATTAGTGTACCTTTTTCTTGATAGCGGAGACTTGATTTATGCTGGTACATTGATGCTGGAACTGAACATTCATTAGAAATATGACTCTTTTGTATTCATAAAAAAAGCTAACAAAACAAGGATAGTTTGGTTAGCCGGTTGCGCTAGTAGCTCATAATCAACAAAGCGCCCAAATAAGTTGATTAATCAAAGCTTTCTACCTTTATAACTTTCTCATAATTTAACAAGTTTTTAAATTATATAGTATTATATACCCATACCAATGAAACATAAACCTATTTTAAGAGAAATCATAAAAAATATAAAGCTCCCTATATTTCACCTTTTGAAACAATTTTAATTTAAATTGAATGAGAACCCTTTAACCATCAGGAGAAAAAGAAAAGAAGCCATCAGTATCTTTTACTGATGACTTGGATCGACAAAAAAGAAAGCAATTCGGAGTACTAATATGAGAGCACTCCCATTATATCCATTTAGTCTCTCTATAAATCTTCCCACTATTCTTTTATTCTATTACCCGAAACTTCCATTTTGTTTCTGCATAATACGTATCTTCTGGTTTCAAAACGACGGATGGGAATTCAGGGTGATTTATTGCATCAGGAAGACCTTGCGTTTCTAAGCATACCCCTAAGTATTTTCTTCCAATTACGCCATTAAAATCATACTTATCCTCTAACTGGTTGCCTGTATAAAGAATGATTGCAGGCTGATTTGTAACTAAAGACAATTCCCTACCACTTTCTTTATCTCGTAAAATAGCAGAATGTGTACCTTCAGCAGAGAAGATAAGTGGATGATCATAGCCATTGCCTACTAAAATATTTTGTTCGAAGTTATTGTCCATTCCTTCTTTCAATAGCTTTCCTTCTGCAAAATCAAATGGCGTATTTTCTGTTGGGACCATTTTTCCTGTTGGAATAAATCCTTCATCCAGCTCTAAGAATCGATCCACATCTGCAATAAGTTCATGTTCGGTTATATCTCTTTTATTATTTCCACTAAGATTAAAATAGGTATGATTGGTTACCGTTACAGGTGTTTCTTTATCCGTTTTTCCTTTGTAAGTCAGGACAATTTCATTATCATTTGTTAATAAATAATCCACTGTAAGATCAAAATTACCAGGATATCCTTCTTCTCCATCAGGACTATGATAAGTGTATCGGATTCCAATTGCCTCTTCCTCTTCTACTATAGAAGAATCAAAGACTACTTCACTCCAACCAACATTTCCTCCATGTAAATGATTAGGTGGAGTATTTGCATTTAAACGATATTCTTGGCCATTAAGCTTAAATTGTCCAGCCTTAATTCTTCCGGCAATTCTCCCAACAATTGCCCCTAAATAAGGCCCTGAATTCTGTCTGTACTCCTCAACTGTTTCAAAACCAAGCACCACATTCTCCTTGTTGCCATCTTTATCTGGAACTATTATTTTTGTGATGATGCAGCCATAATTTATACTAGAAAAACTCATTCCATTGTTATTAGTAAAGGTGTATTCCGTTATCTTTTCTCCATTTACTTCTCCCATTGGTCTTTGACTATAATTCATCTTAATCACTCCTTAAAAATTGGATATGGACCCTTATCATTTACTAGCGATTGCTTTGCGTTAACTTGAAATCGCATTCATTTTAGTTGTTGAACAATCTGATATTAAATAATACTAGAAATCATATAGTTTGTTTAACATATTAACTATCCTATCTATATCTTACTTTATTTTATCAGAATTGATAATATCTTTTTTCGTTTTTCTATGAAAAAATAAAAAAACTGTCCTCACATTTATTTCCACATTGTGTCTGACAGCTTTTCTATTTTTCTATCAAATACTCACTGCAAAAGCTTCATATGGCTTTAAATGGATATTGCTAAAATCCACACTTTCTCGATGATAATTACTAATAATCACCTCATCACACTGACTAAATTGAGGTAAGTTTAGCATTCTTTCTTGCTCATCAAAGTTTGCCACTACTACCCATGTTTTCCCTTCAAACTTTCGAGTATAGGCAAAAATCGCTTCATCCGTACCTTCCATTAACTCAAAATCTCCCCATACGACGATTGGGTTGTCTTTTCTTAATTGAATTAAAGATTGATAGCAATAAAAGACAGAATTTGGATCTTCTAAATTGTTTTTCACATTTATTTCCGTATAATTTGGGTTTACGTGCAGCCAAGGTGTTCCTACTGTAAAACCGCTATTTTCTGTCTCATCCCATTGGATAGGCGTTCTTGCATTGTCTCTTCCCTTTGCATTAATCGAATGGACGATTTCCTCTTTTGTATAGCCTTGCTCTAATCGTTCATAATACATATTAATGCTTTCAATATCATTTACTTGGCTAATATCAGTAATCGGGCAATTGGTCATCCCAATTTCTTCCCCTTGATAAATATAAGGAGTTCCTTTCATTAAATGTAAAAGGATAGCGAACATTTTTGCACTTTCTATTCGATACTCCCTATCATTACCCCAGCGAGAAACGATTCTTGGTAAATCATGATTATTCCAGAATAAGCTGTTCCAGCCTTCATTACCTAAAGAAGTTTGCCATTTTGCTAGAATGGATTTCAATTGATTTATTTCTAACGGCTTAAGGTCCCATTTTTGTTTCCCCTCTTGCTCATCTAATCCAATATGTTCAAATTGAAAGACCATGGAAAGCTCTTTTCTAGCAGGATTGGAATATAATTTAGCAATTTCAGGTGTCGCTCCCCATGTTTCCCCAACTGTTAAAACATCATAATTACCAAACGTTTTTTGATGCATTTCTTGGAGATAATCATGAAGCTTAGGTCCATTTCCAGTAATGCCCTGATCTGGTTTCTTCCCTACTAAATCAATCACATCCATACGGAAGCCACCGATTCCTTTTTCTAACCAGTAGTTCATCATCTTCCAAACTTCTGCCCGCACTTTTTCATTTTCCCAGTTTAAATCTGGCTGTCTCTTACTGAATAAATGCAAGAAATATTGACCACTTTCTTTATCATATTCCCATGCAGAACCGCTAAAAGTCGATTTTAACTCATTGGGTACTTCTCCATTTACCGGGTCTCGCCAAATATAGTAATCTCGATACGGATTGTCTTTTCCTTTTTTTGCTTCAATAAACCACTTATGCTCATCTGATGTGTGGTTTACGACTAAATCCATGACAATTTTAATACCCTTTTCATTCGCTGTTGCGATTAATTCATCCATATCTGCCATTGTTCCAAATTCATCCATAATATCTTCATAGTCACTAATATCATAGCCATTATCATCATTGGGCGATTTATATACAGGGCTTAGCCAAATCACATCAATTCCTAGCTTTTGCAAATAATCAAGGCGATTGATGATACCTCTTAAATCTCCAATTCCATCTCCATCACTGTCTTGAAAGCTTCTTGGATATATTTGATATACAACAGACGTTTGCCACCATTTCTTTTCCATTTAAAAACCTTCTTCCTTTTAAAATATATACCTAAACGTAAAATTCAAAAAAATTTAGTAATCCCTTTTACTCACGGAAGCTCTTTCCACTATAGCAAATGGGAGCATTTCTGTTTTTACTGTTATCTTTTGCTGAATAGCCTCTATTATTTTTAAACAACCCTTCTCTCCCATTGCCTGAAACGGTTGCTCTATCGTTGTTAATGGAGGGACTGCCATTTCTGCAACTCTTGTATTATCATAGCCCATGACAGATAGATCATTTGGTATTTGTATGCCCAGTTCAAAGGCGGCTGAAATGATCCCAAGTGCTACCTCATCACTTACACAAAATACTGCTGTTATATCAGTCTTTTCTGCATGGAAAGCATAGAGCGCTTCTTTTCCTGCTGAAAAACTATAATCTCCTGCTTTTATATAGTTGGCAGAAAAGCTTATTTCATGATCACATAATGCCCTTTTATATCCTTCCATCCTTGCTATCCCAGCTACTCGATCAGAGAAGTCCACACCTGCCAAGCCTATTTTTTGATGTCCATGATCGATTAAATACTTTGTAGCAGCATACGAAGCTTCATAATCATCTACTTTTATAAAAGGTATTCGCTTATTTTTGGTATCTGTTGACAGTAACACATACGGTATACTCAATGATTCAATTGCTTGAATTTGTTCTTCCTTTAGTGGAATGGATACAATAACAAGCCCATCCACTTTTCTTTCTTCCAGCATTTTTAAGCAGTCAATTAATCGATTACCTTTTTCTCCTGCATGGGATAAAATAACACTAAATCCATGTGCTTGCGCTACCTTTTCCATTCCATTAACAATGTCCGCATAAAAAATCGTCGATACACTTGGCATGATAATACCTATTAAATTACTCGATTTTTTTACTAAGCTTCTTGCCATTTCATTTCTCCGATAGCCTAGTTCTTTTGCGATTTGCAGGATTTTAATTTTTGTCTCTTCATTGTAACCACCTGCACCGTTTAAAACTCTCGAAACAGTTGCTGTAGATACTTTTGCAGCATTTGCTATATCTTTAATGGTTATCGTCATTTCCTTCACCCTTTACGTAAACGTTTACGTAACTATACTTTAACACAAAAATGGAACGCTTACAATAAAAAACCGCGTGCTTTGGTAATGGTATGATGAATACCACTACCAAAGCATACAGCTTATTTTACTTCTATCTTTACATCTCCTTCGATGTAATTAGGGTAAAATGTCAATTTCATTTGCAATGGATTTTTGTACTCGCTATTTTCGAAAAACATATTCCAATATTTTTTGTTTTCATGATTGTAAAATTCAGTTGATGGTATACTTAGTTCCTTTCCTGTTGCATCAATAGGCTCATCAAAGATAGTATACATATCCTCTGAATCAGATACCATAAAAAATTCCGCTTGTGCTTTAGACGTTTCTCCTAATTTAAGTTTACCGTCTTTCGGACTTTTTACTAACCTATTTGCTTCCGTATCTACAATAACCACCGCATCTTCCTTATCAATTGCCATTAATTTATTTACCCGCAAATAAAGTTCTTTCGGCTTTTCGAAATAATTAGATTGTAAATAATACATTTTCTCATGCTTACTCAAAGTCCTATTTACAGTACCATTTGCAATAGAAGTCCATACCTCACCGTTTTCATCTTCCAATCGCATATCTTCAAATCCCAAAATTTCTTTTGTATTTGTAGGATCAACTGCTACCTTCACACCAATTCTTAAAGGATATACAATAATTTCTTCTATCGTGATTTTTTGATTCTCAATTTCCACAACTTGGTCTATTGGATAAGTAATATTCTTTTTGACATTTTCCTTTAATTCAAAAGGTATCAAAAACTTTATTTCTTTGTTGTCCATTACTGTTACGAATTCAAAGTTAAACTTTAATTCATCAAAAGAAAAAGAGTCCACAAATTGGTACTCGACCATATCTTGAAATTCATTTTGGATATCATCAGGAAAATATACATTATAGCTACGAGTATGCTCAGGAAATTCTTCTTTATTAAGAAGATTAATATACTTTATTTCTCCTCCTGTGAGAGGGTTTGTTGATTTCAATGTATAAAATACATTTATTCCTGATTCATCCATAATCACTCCATCTATCGTTAACGTCAAATCTCCTTTTGTCTCAGAAACATCTACCTTTTGATAATAATCATTTTCTATAATGGCGGAAAAGCCTTTATCTTGTTCAATAAAACCAATCATCCATTCCATCCCAGGGATAGATGTGAGCGCATTTGCAAAAGTTGGCGATATTCGAATAGATGTTATAAAGGAAACGATGATAATTGCTGCAATCGCAAGCCCAAGCAATCTTTTTTGTTTTTTCTTAAGCAGACTTTTTTCTCGCTTTGCTTTCATAAATCCGCTTAAAATGGCTTCATCTCCCTGTTCTATTGGCAATTCGACTTTTTCATATTCTTTTTTAAATTTTAATAACCTTTGTTCCTCTTCTTCATACATGCTCACTCTCTCCTTTCTCCTTAAAATATAGTCTTAATGTTTTCAGTACTTTATGTAATCGAGACTTTACGGTTCCTTCTGGTATTTTTTCCATTGCGGCAATTTCTTTGATCTTCGTATTTTGAAAATATTTTAAATAGATTAATTGCTGGTCTTCATTAGATAACAATTCAAGAGCTTCCTTTAGTTCAATCAAGGATTGGTCTTGGTAAACAGATATATCATATACTTGGTTATCAGAAATAACTCTGTTTGATCTCTTTACTTGATCTTGACAATAATTAATCATAATCCTTGTTAGCCATGTTTTTAGATAGGCTGGCTCTTTTACCGTATGTATTTTTTTGTAGGCTCGATATGTCACTTCCTGCAATGCTTCTATTGCTGCATGTTCATCTTTTAGAAATGCTAAAGCAGCTCTTAGCAATGATTCTTTATATAATTGCATTACTTCCAAAAAGGCATCATCATCTCCTTTAATAGCTTTCTTACTAATCTCTAACTCTTCCAATTAATCACCTCCCCTGTTGTTCTATACATTAGACCTTGTATCGAGAAAAAAGTTCGCGAAAAATTGTATAAATTTTTTCTTTTTATCTAAGAGCAAATTATACATGAAATTTCAAGCATAAAAAAAGCCACCAAGACAAAGTCCTAGCAGCTTCCTACTTTACTTTAATACAATCCCTCTGTTTCTTCTTTCGTTACGATATAAATATTTTTCGTTTGAGTATAGCCATCCAATATACTCTTATATGTTTCTCTGCCGATTCCTGATTTTTTATACCCTCCAAATGGTGCTCCTGCTGGAAGCTGATTATATGTGTTCACCCACATACGACCTGTTTCCACACTTCTAGCTACACGTAATGCTGTATTAATATTACGGGAGAAAACTGCTCCTCCAAGACCAAACTCAGATTGATTAGCCAGCTCAATAACCTCTTCTTCGGTCTTAAATTTTATCACTGTTGCAACTGGGCCAAAAATTTCTTCTTGAGCAATGCGCATCTTATTTGTAGCATCCGCTAAAATCGTTGGTGCCATAAATGCCCCTTTTTCCAGTCCATTGTTTTCGAGTCGGCAGCCTCCTGTTACAACTCTCGCTCCTTCTTCTTCCCCAATTTTTACATATTCTAAAATTTGTTTTAATTGACGCTCGTTTATTTGTGCTCCCATGATAACATCATCTTCCCAAGGCAAGCCAACTTTTACATCTTCAAATGCAAGTTTCATCTTGGCAAGGAACTCATCATATATTCCTTCCTGGATAAAAATACGGGAACCAGCACAGCAAACCTGTCCTTGGTTAAAGAGAATTCCTAATTGAACCCCTTCCAATGCTCGCTCCATTGGTGCATCATTAAAGATGATATTCGCTGACTTTCCGCCTAGCTCAAGTGTTGATGGGATTAGTCTTTTCGCTGCTGCAACCGCAACTTCTTGACCAATTTCCGTTGATCCTGTAAAAGCAATTTTTGCAAATCCTTTATGATTTAACATATAGTCTCCAGAATGAGAACCACGACCTGTAATGACATTGACTACTCCATTTGGCAATACTTGATCAAATAGTTTCGCCAATTCCAATAAGCTTAACGACGTAGTAGAAGATGGGTGGATAACTACTGTATTGCCAGCTGCGATAGCTGGTGCAATCTTCCAGGCAGCCATTAATAACGGGAAATTCCAAGGAATGATTTGTCCAACCACCCCAATAGGCTCTTTTATTGAAATAGATAAGGTATCCTCATCAAATGCTTGGGCAGTTCCTTCTTCTGAGCGGATTACCCCAGCAAAATAACGAAAATGGTCAGAGCTTAATGGAACATCAATATTTCTTGTTTCTCTGAGCGGCTTCCCATTATCCAATGTCTCCACTAATGCTAACTTTTCCGCATTTTCATCGATTAAATCAGCAATTTTTAATAATAAATTGCTTCTCTCTATCAAACTTACTTTCTTCCATGTTTTTAAAGCTTGCGTTGCAGCCTCTACTGCTTGATCAACATCTGCATAGGTAGCATCTACAAAATCAGCCAACTTGTCTCCATTACTAGGGTTATAGCTGCTAAGGAGATTACCTTCTGAACCTTTTATCCATTGACCATTAATGTACAGACCATACTCCTTGTCCAATACTGTTGTTGCATCTAATGCAGTTACCATTTTCAAAACCCCTTTTTAATATATTTAAAAATAAGGCATAGTAGGAAAAATGCTTTTCTAATAATTCTAGACCTTATTTTTATCCTGGTTATTAAACTACTTGCTAAGAATACGTTTACATAAGCTATCAAAAAAAGGTTACTAGTTTTAAATAATGTGATTATTTTAACAAACTAATTAAATTATAGATTCCATTAAAAGGAATGTCTATTAATAACCGTGTACTTCTTTTGGTTACAAATCCTCGATGAGCAGTGAGAATTTCTCTCTGTCTTTACTTCTCTCTTTTCAAAAAACTTAAAGCATTAAAAATGACATGTGGCTCCCCACACGTCATGCTCTTCTTGCTTTAATAATCATAGTAGTTGGAAATTTTCTTGCTTTGTATAAGGAATAATAGCGATCAGAGATTTCCTCCTCTACTTTTTCAAAGTTTTTGGAAACCTCACTTTCCATTACACATTCAATCGTAAATCCAGCTTTAATTAGTTCATTTATATAGGTGCTCATTTTTCTTTTTGGTATCACTACTGGTGCTTCTTCCCCTTTAAACCTTGGATATGTTGTTATACCTTCTTCCTGATAAGAACCTGTAAGAGAGATTTGACCGTTTTCACTTTGCATATATGCATATAGCGGATGGTCCCAACTAAAAATAAACGCTCCTCCTGGCTTTAAATACGAATAAATAAGGTTAAATGTCGTAGCTAAATCCGTTGTCCACCCAATGGCATAAATCGAATAAACTATGTCGAAATATTCCTTAGGAAGGGCAATATCTTTTTCCATCGCAGCACAATATAACTGGGAAGGCATATCTTTAAGTGTTTCTTTTGCTGTCTCTATTTGCTTTTCAGATAAGTCTACACCCCATAATTCACTAGCTCCTTTGTCAGCCATATACAGTAAAGAATGTCCGCTGCCACAGCCGATATCAAGCACCTTTTTATTTTTTATCTCTTTAAATAACCTTAATTCTTCTTCTGTTTGGCAAAAAGGGCCATAACTAGGTAGTGCGTCAATTCCGTTAAAATGATGGGCTACTATATCCCAGCTTTTCTTATTTTGTTGTAAAATATCAGTCATCCTTTTTATCCTCCTCCGTCTTTCTTACTGATTCTACATTCCTCTTTTACTTACCTGCTTGCATTTTCATATGAAAAAAACCCGCCAAAACGGACGAGTTTTTTGTCATTCTTACCTAATTTTATTCGTTTCCTATTAAGCATTCTCTTGCTTTAAACCATCAATTATATTTTCTTTCTTAATTTTGCTGACTGAATAGAGCATTGCAGAAGCAACAATGATAAAAATTGCGATTACTACAAACAGAATACTCAACCACGGAAGTTCAAAGCCATATTCAAATGTATTGCTTATAGACCAATATAGTGCAGCTATTACTCCTATACTAATGGGAATACCATACATCAATGCTTTTATCCCATAAAAAATGCTTTCAAAATAAATCATTTTATTAAAACCAGTTGGCGTCATCCCAACAGAACGCAGCATCGCAAATTCCCTTTTTCGTAAGGAAATACTTGTAGAAATGGTATTAAAAATATTAGCAATACTGATTAAGGAAATAAGGGTAATAAATCCATACATAAAGACAGCCATAATCATAATCATCTGTTCAGATTGCTTACGATTCTTTTCCACATTGTATATATACATGGATCCTGACTTTAGATCGTCTAATTCTTCTTCTGCTTTATCCGGATTATCGCTGTTTAAATAGAGATTGTAGTTCATCGTAATATTTTTTTCATTTTCAAATAAATTTTCTGCTACTTCATTAGAGATAATCATTGTTATCATTCTATAATTATCAGCATTCATTCCCATGAATGTTTCATTTGTAAATAAGCCAATTTGAACCTTATTAAACATCTCTTCCTTTTCGCTGCCTTCCCTATACATATAGAGATCAATATAATCCCCAGGTTTAGCATTCAGTACTTTTTCCTCAACAAATTTCTCTCCATATGGATCAAAATAAGATACATTTTCGATCACAATCCCTTTTGGTTCAGTTGGATTCGTATATTCATTGATATTAAAGCCTACTTCTTGAGCATATTGCTTAAAAGCTGATTCAGATAGAACAAAGAAATTCACTGTAAATGGAAGTTTGCCTTCCTCTAAGAACGCATCACCATTTTCAACCGATTTTTTATTATTTTCACTTAAAACACTTTTATCTAAATAGGTACTTACATATGTGCTTTTAATTAAATTACTTTCTGTAATACTAGGTACATTTGCTAAAATCTGCATCTCTTCCTCTG
This sequence comes from Bacillus sp. 522_BSPC, assembly GCF_001076885.1. GTDB lineage: Bacteria > Bacillota > Bacilli > Bacillales > Cytobacillaceae > Niallia > Niallia hominis. Next base: position 5,354 of record NZ_JVDT01000058.1, on the reverse strand, counting down.
CAACGTTTGATTCAGCAGACACAGTAATATCATAGTCGATATTTTCTTGTGACAGTTCAACTGATTTTTTCATATTATCAGTAAAATAAGATACGACTAAGAAAAGCAAAATACTAATAATTAAAGAAAAAACGGTTGTTTGATATCTACGCTTATTCCGTTTTAAGTTTTTTAAACCAATTTCCGCTTCTATGCCAAATACTTTGCGAACAAATTTGGATGTTTTCACTTTTTTCCCTGATAATTTAATATCTTGTGTTTGTCTAATTGCATCAATTGCTGAAATCTTTGATGCTTTCCTAGCTGGCAAATAGGTTGAAATAAAAATTGTTACAATGGAAATAATAATAGAAAATAGGATGGAATAAGGCGTTACCACTACATTTAATCCTTGTGTAGAGTTTAAGGCATCTTGCAAATACTTATTGATAAAAGTGAAAGTAATTCCAATTCCAACGATTCCAGCAATTATTCCTAATGGAATGCTGATGCCGCCTATCACCGCACCTTCAAAGAAAACAGAATTTCTTTTTTGCTTCTTCGTTGCACCTACACTTGATAGCATCCCCAAATGTCTTGCCCGTTCCGACACACTAATGGCAAATGCATTATAAATCAGTGCTACAGAACCAATAACAATAACAAGTATGACAATACCTATTAGAGAATACATCGTTAGAAGCAGGTTATCATTCGATGATACGCCATAATAACGCAGTAACTCATTATTAAAATCCACTTTTGCAATAGCTAATTTCTTTGCCAATGATTCCGAGTCCTCATATATAGACTGCTTTACCTTTTTCATCACAACACTTGCATTTACGCTACTACTAGTTGTTAACTCCTTTTGATCTAAATAGCTAATAACAGTATATCCTGGTGACCAGGAAGGTTCCCAAGATGGTGTTTCCATAATACCGACAATTTTGAATGTATAGGATTTTGCCTGCTGAATTTCCTCGACACTTTTTCCTTCTTCATTCCTTTGCAAAGGATTTGTTTGTGTTAGGATAGAATCTTCTTCCTCTAATTGAAAGTGCCTTTCCCCAATGCTAACATTTATCTCCTCACCGATGGCATACTTACTATTCCCCTTCTTCCTCATTTCATCAGGTATGATAATTTCATTAGATGCCTTGGGGAATGTCCCTTCTTTTAAGGTAATTAAAAATTGTTCAAATCCTTGCTCATCATATTGTTTAAAAAATAAATACGGTTTACTGTCATTTTTTGAATCTTTCCAGTTCGCATAGCCCAAATTATTGGATAGGATAACTTTTTCCATGTTACTATCCTTCCTTAACTCTTTGGCTTGCTCATTATTAACCCCAATAAATTGTGCATGCCACTCACCGTCTCTTGCAATACTGTCTCTTTTTAATAAATCGATAAACGAAACACCAAGTGTCGAAACAGCTGTCAACATACTGACAGCTATAATGACACCAATAATCGTCACTAATGTTCTTCGCTTGTTCTCCTTTAAATTTCTTAAAGTGAGTTTATTCATTATATTCATGGACGAATCACCTCATTTTTGGCGATTTTTCCATCTTCAACAGAAATCACACGATCTGCTTGTAGCGCAATCCGTTCATCATGGGTAATAACAATTAATGTTTGATTATAGGTTTTATTAAACATTTTTAATAGTTCCATAATCTCTTCACTATTTTTACTATCTAAATTTCCTGTAGGCTCATCTGCAAGCATAATAGCAGGGTTGCTAATAAGTGCACGTCCAATGGAAACACGCTGCTGCTGTCCCCCTGATAATTGATTAGGCAAGTGATCTAATCTTTGTTGTAGACCTAATATAGAAACAATGCGATTAAATTGCTCCTTATCTACTTGATGGTTATCTAATAGAAGCGGCAGCGTGATATTTTCTTCTACTGATAGAATGGGAATTAAGTTATAAAATTGATAGATAAGTCCAATTTGTCTTCTTCTAAAAATAGCTAATTGTGTTTCATTTAATTGATAAATATCTGTATTATCCACAAAAACTTTTCCACTAGTCGGCCTGTCTACTCCACCTAACATGTGAAGCAATGTAGATTTACCTGATCCAGAAGGTCCAATGATTGCCACAAATTCACCTTTATTAACGGAAAAAGAAACATTATCCAATGCTTTTACTGCCGTTTCCCCTTTTCCATACACTTTAGACAAATTTTCTATTTTTAAAATTTCCATTTTATCGTCCTCCAATTACTTGATGCTCTTAGTGTATCTGTCTAAAGTGACTCTGTAGTGACTTTAAAGTGACAATTTAGTCACTTTCGAATATGTGTACTGCTCATCTGTGCTTTATATGGAGGTTCGATTTCATTCGCTTGATGATGAAGGCTATCTTTTCTTGAAGTACTACGGATTCTGGTTTTCATCCCCTTTATGAACGCTACTTTTCCTACCCGCACAGCAGTTTCTCGCTTTCATCCCTTCTTAGAACGCCAATCTCTTATATTTATTGCCACTTCTTTTCGCTTTCTTTAATATTCCAATCACACTAAATAACCTGTTTATAAAACTTAATATGAAATGTAGTCCCTTCCCCTAACTTACTTCTCACTTCAATATCACCATGCTGGCTTTTGATCATACTATATGCCATCGCCAGCCCTATACCGATGCTATCTTCACTTGCGTTTTCTCCCTTATAAAATCGTTTAAAAATATAAGGTAAATCTTTTTTTGCGATGCCTTTTCCAGTATCCTGAATAACGATTTCTGTAAATAATACATTCTCAGAAAATCGAATATGTATTTCTCCACCTTCAGGGGTATGCTCCACACAATTTTTCAAAATATTAATAAGCGCTTCTGCTGTCCAATTAAAATCTCCTATAAAGGTAACATCCTCATCTCCCATAATTGCATGAGCATGTCCCTTAATATCCATGGGAATTAATATTGGTTCTACTGCCTTATAAATCAATTTTTTGACATCCACTTGCTCCTTTTTAAAAGGAATCGTCCCGGCATCCATTTTCGATAATTTTAATAAGGAAGAAACAAGCCATTCCATTCTTTCAAGCTGAATCGAAATATTGTTCGTAAATTCACGTCTTCTTATTTCCTCCAACTGTGGATTCCGTAATAAATCAGTCATAACAAACATGGAGGTAAGTGGTGTTTTCAATTGGTGAGAGATATCGGAAATTGCATTTGTTAGCTTTAACTTTTCCTTCTGTAGATGTGCACTCTGCTCCGATAGCATTAATGTAACCTTATAAATATTGTTTTTTAAAATACTCAATTCGCCTTCTACATTATCCCGAATATCCAGACTTTCATCTCCGTTACTTATTTGCTGCAAATAACTCGATAGCTTATCTATTTGCTTATATCGATATCTTGTAAACTGATAAAAACAGCCCAAAACGATAACAAGCACGCTAAGTAAATACACTGCGACTGAAATAGAATAGGCTAAAGCAGCATAGACAATAGCAAAAAAACTAGTGATTACTAAAACAATAGTGAGGATTTTCACTTCTCGATTACGAATCATTTTAATCCCCTACCTTATAGCCAAGTCCACGAATGGTTTTGATAATGGTGGGCTTTTGAGGATCATCCTCTAATTTCTCGCGGAGCCTTTTAATATAGACTGTTAAAGTATTATCATTAACAAAATCTCCCGCCACGTCCCATATTTTCTCTAATAGCTGGCTTCTTGTTAATACTTGTCCGATATTATTAGCAAAAATGAGAAATAAGCGGTATTCTAGCGCTGTAACCATTACTTCCTCATTCCTTTTATAAATTTTCCCTTCCAATGTGTTAATCCGTATAGAATCTATTTCTATTAGTGGATTATTCTGCAACTGCTTATTATACCGTCGCAAAACAGATTTAATTCTTGATAGAAGTTCTCTTATGCGAAATGGTTTTGTAATATAGTCATCTGCTCCCATATCGAGTCCCATAACAACATTCACTTCATCATCTAAAGCAGTCAAAAAGATTACAGGCTTATCCGATTTTCTTTTTACATACTCACATAGCTCATAGCCAGAACCATCTGGTAGAGACAAATCAAATAAACATAATTCAATATCTGTTAATTGCTCTTCTAAAACTCTTTTTGCAGTTTTTGCGTTAAAGCATGTAATTGTTTCATACTTTTCACTTTGTAAACTATATTCTAAACCCGTAGCAATGGTTTTATCGTCTTCCACTATTAATATTTTCATTATCTTCTCCTATATATTTTCTTTTTTCTGTATTATTCTAAACGATTGATGTACAGAGGGAAAGCAATTCTCCTATTAATATCAATCAAACAATCGGTACATACACTTAGCATACAATAAGGAATGATGGAGAATAATAAAATAAAACAAATCAAAGGAGTTTTGTCATGGACACGCGTGAACCACTGAATATACGTTCAACAAAAACGGCCCTCACTAAAAAGCTTACATCAGCAGAAATGGGGAAACTTTGGGCGACTTACACGGGAAACAGCATGTCTAAATGCTATCTCCATTTCTTCCTTCAGCATGTGGAGGATCAAGATATTAAAAATTTATTAAAAAAGGCTTATAAATTATGTAGTGAATTCTTAAATACGACAGAAGGCATATTTAAGAAGGAGAATTTTCCAATTCCAAAAGGTTTCTCTATAGAAGAAGATGTAAATCTTGATGCCCCACGTTTATTTGAAGATGAATTTTATGTGCATTATCTTAAATATACTGCCAAAGCAGGGATGAGTATTTATAATATAGCTGTACCACTAGTCTTCAGAGAAGATATTAGGGAATTTTTTATTTATTGTATGAAAGCTACTATGGATTTAATAGAGCAAATCAACGAACTGCTAATGAAAAAAGGACTGATTAGTAAACCAGCTATTATTCCATTACCTGAAAAAGCTGAATTTGTTCACAAGGATTTTTTAAATGGATTTTTTGGGCACATAAGACCTTTACATGCATTAGAAATCGCTCATCTTTATGACAATATTGAAAACAATACTGCAAGCAAAGCATTAATTATGGCTTTTAGCCAAGTTACAGAAAATGAAGAAATTCGCGAATTATTTATTAGAGGAAAAAATTTCACTCATAAGCATGTAGAGCTTTATATGGAAAAACTACATAATGAAGATTTACCAGCACCATCATTTATTGACCATTTAATAACAACGTCTACCATTTCTCCTTTTTCTGAAAAAATAATGCTATTTCATAAAGTGGATATGTTTTCCATGAAGATTAGATCATTTGGAAATTCGGTTGCTGTGAATGGAAGACATGATTTAGGTTTTATGTATACAAGAGGATTAATTCAAATAGCTTCGTTTGTGGAAGATGCAGCAAAAATTATGATTAAAAACG
>NZ_JVDT01000057.1 GCF_001076885.1 Bacillus sp. 522_BSPC | reverse complement strand
ACAAAAAGGATATTTATTCTCCCACAAACATTTTACTCATACATTATTTAAATGAATTTTCAATGCAATTTCTTTTTATCATCTGTAAGAAATTCTTTATATTTTGGATTTTCTGCGACAAATTCATGTAGCTTTTCTCCATAGTTTTCAATCCACTGACTGACAACTCTTTCGGTTACTTCTTCTCCTTGATATTTCCGACCAGCTTTTGCATAAGTTGCTTCGAAATCTTCCCATAATAATTCAACCCATGTTTGCGCTTGCCCTACTGAAATAAATGAATTAAGCTCCAGTAGCCGTTCCACTAACTTTTTCTGTGCTTCATGCATCATTGATTCCTTCTTTCTTTTTCTGTTTTTACTTATAGATTGCAGATGGATAACAAATACTATCCGTAGTAATAAACAAATATACGTTTATTACTGTTTACTTAGTTGATTCTTGGAGGTATAACGATGGGAAATGTAGATAATACAAATGATGTAAAGCTTGAAGGAGAACCGAGAGCTAAAGCAGAATTTGCTTCTAAAAGAGCAAATGGGACAATCAATACACATCCTCAAGAGAGAATGCACGCTTCCTCTCATCGCAGACCGAAAAAATAAGGAAGTACTGTAGGAAAGAGGGAGAGACCATACACGGTCCCTCCTCTCCTTTCCCTCAATCCTTCTTTTTCAATAACGCAATCGGAATACCTTCTTCTTGGCTTCCATCTATTTTTCGTTTTCCCCAGGCAAATACACCATTCATATAATCGATTTGAAAAAGAACTCCAGGATCTCCTTCTATTTCATACACTTCATTCGGTTTAAAATCTATTGGATTTAATAAATAGGATTTCGCGAGAACTGCTTTTCTTTCTAAGACTGCATACTCATTAATCATTCCAAGCTGTTCCGCCTTTTTCGCTTGATCATTTAAAGTGGATATTTCCATACGGAGCTCATGTTCTGTCATCATGCTATATCTTTTTGTCAGCATTTATATTCCCTCCACTACAAACTAGTGTAATAAAATTAACCAGATTCGGCAAAAATTTAGATTATTCATTTACATTTCCTCTTCCATTTCATCTAAATATTGTTCGATAAGATCCATCGAGAATCCTTTACGGTATAAAAATTGTTTCATTTTCTGTGTGAATTCATAGCCTGTAAATTTTGCAAATTTCCTTCTTGCCTTCTCGCCATGAATCCGAATAGTTTCTAATCCATCGCTATCCATTTCAAGAATCTCTGGCATCCTTTTCACTTCCTGAATAATAGCAGTAGTAAATCCTTTGCGAACAAGTGTCTGCTCTAGCTTCTGTAATAAAATTTTCTTAGAATCCTTTTTCTTCCCCGCTAAAAATTTCACCATTACCTTTTGTGCAGACTGAAGCTGATCTTCATATGCAAATTCCTCCATGGCACGCTCGATTAATTCGATCTGAACGCCTTTTTCTTTTAGCTCTCTTTTAATCGATTCTGGTCCTTTTGTCGTTGTATTCCGTTGGGTGCGCACATAGGAGAAAGCATAATCTTCATCATCGATAAATTTCATATCCTTTAATTTCATCATTACTTCTGATACGAATGACTCGTTTTCCATTTTAGCAAGCAGATGTTTTCTTACTTCCATTTCCGTCCTTTTCACTTTAGCCAAATACCTAACTGCCATATGGTAACCTTTTCTTATTTCATCCGTATATTGAATTTCATTTAATAAGAGAGAATCGAGTTCCATCCCTTTCTGCAACTGGTACTTCACTAACACAGCCTCATCTACACTAAATGCATAAACCTCTTTCCCTTGCTTTATCGTAAAAATATTATAACGGTCGTTTAATTCCTTTTGTCTTGTAATTTTACTAATAATCATCCCATCACCACATTATTATCTATTTTGAGATTTTCTTATTCTTAGCTTTAACAGAAACTTTTTATTAACATTCACTTAAACACTTCTCCTTAAAATGTAGCATAGAAAAAAAGGAATAGCAGTACTTTTGCCTTCTTACACTAATTAATTTACATCCTGTGTGCATCTATATTACCCAACTAGGAAAGAATAAAGAAGATACTTTGGAATGAGAAAGGAATGAACTGACCTAGCCAAATGAGACATATATAAAACACCTATCCA
>NZ_JVDT01000056.1 GCF_001076885.1 Bacillus sp. 522_BSPC | reverse complement strand
AAGAGTGCAAGAGTCGCAAGTAAAAGTACGAAAGTTGCAAGTAAGGTGGGAAGTTGCAAGTAAGAGTAAGAAAGTCGCAAGTAAGAGTGCAAGAGTCGCAAGTAAGAGTACGAAAGTCGCAAGTAAGAGTGCAAGAGTTGCAAGTAAGGTGGGAAGTTGCAAGTAAAAGTAAGAAAGTCGCAAGTAAGAGTGCAAGAGTTGCAAATAAAAGT
>NZ_JVDT01000055.1 GCF_001076885.1 Bacillus sp. 522_BSPC | reverse complement strand
ATCATTGATATTGGCGGACAGGACATGAAGTGTATTAAAATCAAGGATGGCATCATTGATCGGATTATTCTAAATGAAGCATGTTCATCTGGGTGTGGATCATTCTTAGAAAGTTTTGCCGAAACATTAGGGCAGGTTGTTCAAGATTTTTCCCAACTTGCATTAACTGCAAAAAATCCGGTAGATCTCGGATCTCGCTGTACAGTCTTTATGAATTCAAAAGTGAAACAGGTGCAGAAGGAAGGAGCAAGCCTTGCTGATATTTCCGCGGGTTTATCGTATTCAGTTGTCATGAATGCTCTTTATAAAGTTATCAAACTGAAATCAGCAGACGAAATGGGAAATAAAATCGTTGTACAAGGTGGAACCTTTTTAAATAATGCTGTATTAAGAACCTTTGAAAAATTGACAGGAAGAGAAGTCGTTCGGCCTGATTTAGCTGGACTGATGGGCGCTTATGGAAGTGCATTACTTTCTAAACAAAGAAGAAAAGTAGGGGAGGAATCGACACTTCTTCCTGCTGAAAGTCTTCATGAATTTCAAGTGACTACCACGCATCGACGCTGCGGACTTTGTGGATATCGCTGCCCACTTACGATTAACCGTTTTGCGGATAGACAAACATTCATTACTGGAAATCGTTGTGAACGGGGTGCCGGAAAACCAAAAGTTAAAAGTACCTTACCTAATTTGGCTAAAGAAAAATTACACCATTTGTTCCATCGGACAGGTGTAACAGGGACGGCTGCATACCGAGGGAAGATTGGCATTCCTCGCGTATTAAACTTTTATGAGAATTATCCATACTGGCACCGATTTTTAACTGAGCTTGGATTTGAAGTTATTTTATCAGACCATTCAAGTAAAGAGATGTTTGAAAAGGGAATAGAAACCCTACCATCTGAATCGGTTTGTTATCCAGCAAAACTTACTCATGGACATATCATGAACTTAATAGAAAAAGGAGTAGAGAAAATTTTTTATCCTTCTATCGTGTATGAAAAGAAGGAAAATGAAATGCAACAAAACCATTATAATTGTCCAATTGTTGCTTCTTACCCTGAAGTCATTCGCGTAAATATGGATAGAATATTTACAGAACATCATATTCAATTTTTAAACCCATTTTTATCCATTGAAAAATCAACTTCCCTTGTGAAGGAATTGTTCATTTGTTTTGGGGATATTTCGAAACTGGAAATTAAGCAAGCTTTAAAGGAAGCTGAACGAGAACAAATGGCATATATAGAATGGCTGCATCAGCGTGGCGAAGAAGTAGTAGCGCAATTAGAAAAAGAAAATAAAAAGGGAATTGTGATGGCGGCTCGTCCGTATCATATTGACCCAGGCATTAATCATGGATTACCGGATGAAATTATTCGCCTGGGAATGGCCGTTTTAACTGAAGATTCCATTGCACACCTTGTTCCAGAGCAGAAACATGTAGGATCAGTCAATCAATGGACCTTTCATTCCCGTTTGTATCGTGCTGCAGATGTGGTAAAAAAATACCCTCAATTGGAATTACTACAACTAACTTCTTTTGGCTGTGGAATTGACGCTATTACGACGGATACGGTCGAAGAAATTTTGGCTGAAGATGATCAACTATATACTTGGATAAAAATGGACGAAGTAAGTAACTTTGGTGCGGCCAGAATTCGTCTTCGTTCATTAAAGGCAGCCATGGATGAAAGAGAATCGGGTGTGGCTTCTGCAAAGGTTAAACCTTTGCAGAAAAGACACGAAGAGATTTTTACTAAGGAATCGAAAGAAGGCTATACCATTCTAGCTCCACAGATGCTGCCTACCCATTTTTCGCTATTTGAAAAAGCATTTCAACTTCATGGTTATCATATGAAGGTTATTAAGAGAGTCTCCAATCATGATGTGGAAGAGGGATTACGGTATGTTCATAATGATGCTTGTTTTCCGGCTATTATTACAATAGGTCAATTGGTCGCAGCTTTGAAAAGTGGCGAATATGATTTAGACCGGACTGCCGTTATTATGTCACAGACTGGTGGAGGATGCCGGGCAACCAATTATTTACCACTTCTGAAAAAGGCATTAATAAGTGCTGGAATGTCTCAAGTTCCGGTCCTTTCATTGAATGCTGGTGGAATAGACGGAGTCAATCATACAGGATTTAAAGTAACCCTTCCGTTGGTAAAAAAACTCGTTATTGCTGCATGTCTTGGTGATCTCCTGATGAGATTAAAATTGGCAGTCAGACCATATGAAATAGTAAAAGGGACCTCTGAAGCACTGTATGATAAATGGGAAGAGCACTGTAAAGAATTGCTAGAATACTTTTCAATGAGAGAATATAAAAAAGTTGTCCATTCGATGATAAAAGATTTTAAGCAGATTAATGTAATGCCCATGAACAAACCACGTATTGGTATTGTTGGTGAAATCCTTATTAAATTCCACCCTTATGCTAATAATCAGCTTATCGACATTATCGAGAAAGAGGGAGGAGAAGCCGTTGTTCCTGACTTTATTGATTTCTTTTTATATGGTCTTTATAATCGCAACTTCAAAGCAGATCATTTTGGAATGTCAAAAATAAATGCAGGGCTTGGCAAAGTGGCGATTGAATTTATTGAATATTACCGAAGTCCAATACGGACTGCATTATTGGAGAGTGAACGCTTTGAAGCACCATTGGAAATTACTGAAATTGCAGGTAAAGCATCAAACTATTTAAGTTTAGGAAATCAAATGGGTGAAGGATGGCTCTTACCAGGAGAAATTGCAGAACTCATGGACACCGGTGTCGAAAATGTGATTTGTGTGCAGCCATTTGGTTGTCTGCCAAACCAAGTAATTGGAAGGGGAATGTTTAACGCCATTAAAAAGGATTATCCTAATGCCAATCTTGTTTCAATTGACTATGATTCGAGTATAAGCAAAGTAAATCAGCTTAATCGCATCAAACTTATGATGAATATTGCCAAAAGTAAAATAGAGTGTTAAATCGAATAAACGAAAAAAATGTCATGGTTAGGATAAAATACTTCAACTAGGAAACAATACTCTGTATTCCATTAGGACCTAATTATTCAAAGGAGGATTTTAAGATGACAATGTCATATGAAGAGTGTATCAAAGCCTGTTTGGAATGTATGGAAGCATGTAATGGATGTTATGATGCTTGTTTAAAAGAAGAAGATGTAAAAATGATGGCTGAATGTATTCGCATTAATCGGGAATGCGCTGATATTTGTGCGTTAGCAGCAAAGGCAATGCAATCAGATAGCCCAGTCGCTAAGCAGATTTGTCGTCTATGTGCAGAAATTTGTGAAGCGTGTGGGAAAATATGCGAACAGCATAGCCATGCTGAACACTGCAAAAAGTGCGCAGAATCTTGCTTTAAATGTGCAGAAGTTTGTCGCAAAATGGCATCTTAATTTGAAAAATAAATTATTCAATCAATACGGCGACTTTTATTGATCGCCGTATTTTTCAATAGCCAATAATTTAAATCCACTAATAAAAATTTGTATAGTTAAAGGAAGTTGAAAGTCTACAAAAAAGCTTAAATCTCAGTTAAACGGTTGAGAATTGGCCTATGTAATTACGTTGTAAATACGTTTTTCCTGAAGGTACCCCTTTATTACTTTTCAGTAGCAGAAAAACTCACTTCTATATTTTCGGAATTTAACCCATGGGTATCCCACCGATAACCTACACCCCAAATAGTTATTAAGTGTAAATCAATAGGAAACCCTGCTTCTTTTAATTTATGTCTGATATTTCTTATATAGGAATGCACGGTACGTTCACTAACCGCAGTTCTTTTCCCCCAG
>NZ_JVDT01000054.1 GCF_001076885.1 Bacillus sp. 522_BSPC | reverse complement strand
TTTACATGGAAATTTTCATTTACACAAAATATTTTATACTCTCTTCAGCCGCTCTCACCTTTCTTCCATTCTATTATAAGATTTAAATAAAAGTGAGAAATATTAGTAAACTTACAAAAAGAAAAAACACTTCTATATTAAAAAAATATGGATTTCCGGCTATCCGATTTAAAATTTTATTTGGTTTAAGGAGGCTTTCTTTTATTAAAAGTAGGACAAAATAAATGATAACTCAACTTTCGCAGAGTGATATCGGCAAATAAGCCTTGAT
>NZ_JVDT01000053.1 GCF_001076885.1 Bacillus sp. 522_BSPC | reverse complement strand
AATTAAAGATTGTTCGTCTTTAAAGATTAGTTATTTAGTTTTGTGCCAGCCTTTTTTTATAGAATTTAGGAATGTCATTTCGTCTATAAGAAAAGAAAATTGTAAACGATAACAACCTTTATATAGAAAGATTTGATAAAAATGTAGCAGTTATAAATTTAATTCTGAATATTTCGATGATTAAAAATTCTTATTATACTTTATTGGAAATTACCGTTAATATAAAAGAAATCGAAATGAAGTATTGGTTTAAGCTCCATTTTTTCTTCTCAGGAGGTATGCCTTATTAAGAGCAAAATTATTAGGAGGGGTAGTATGTTAAAAAAATGGCATAGTGAATTAGCGCAGATGTTTGATCAAATGGTTGAATGGAGAAGGCATTTTCACCAGTACCCGGAACTATCTTTCCAAGAGGTGGAAACACCAAGAATGATTGCTGAAATTTTAGAAGGATTCGGTATTGAGGTAAGGAGAAATGTAGGCGGTAGAGGAGTTGTTGGAAAAATCTATGGTGCGAAACCTGGAAAAACAATTGCATTGCGTGCTGATTTTGACGCTCTACCAATTCAAGATGAAAAGGATGTACCATATAAATCAAAGGTCCCTGGTGTCATGCATGCATGTGGGCATGATGGACATACCGCCACCTTATTAGCAGTGGCAAAGGTTCTTCAAGATAATAGAGACAGTATTACAGGAAATATTGTATTGCTTCATCAGCATGCAGAAGAGATGTCGCCAGGTGGAGCAAAGGCGATGATTGAAGATGATTGTTTAAAAGATGTAGATGTTGTTTATGGCTCCCATCTATCTTCTCTAAATGAATTAGGAAAGTACTATTATAAACCAGGCTATTCCCAGGCGGCAGCCGACGCTTTTGAAATTACGATTAAAGGAAAGGGCGGACATGGTTCTGCTCCCCATGAAACGGTGGATGCTATTGCTATCGGTACTGCATTAGTAAGCCAGTTACAATATATTGCTAGTAGACGGGTTGATCCATTAAATCCTGTTGTATTGTCTATAGGTTCCTTCCATGGAGGAAATGCTAAAAATGTAATTGCCGATACTGCGGTGATGACAGGAACTGTAAGAACGCTAGATAAAGATTTGCGTTTATTTATGGAAGAAGAAATTAAATTAATGGCAAATGAAATTTGCGAAAGTATGCAGGCTACTTGTGAGATTAATTATATTAAGGGTTACCCTGCAGTTTATAATCATGAGGAAGAAGTAGAGGTTTTTGAAAAGGTCATTGAAGATTCACTTGATAAGAATATGTTAGTTCGTTCCGTACCAATTATGGGGGCAGAGGATTTCTCCTATTATTTGCTTGAAAAGCCGGGCATGTTTTTTCATACAGGGGCACAGGTAGCAGATGGAAAAGCTTATCCTCACCATCATCCAATGTTCGATTTTGATGAAAGGGCAATGATTAATACTGGAAAAGCGTTCCTAAGTATTGTCGATAATTATGTATCGTCACAGGTGAAAGAAAATCTTGCTGAACCAGTTCGATAAAAAGGCATTTTCGAAAAATAAATGGGATGGGAGCGATTAATAGATGTTAGATAAATGGTACAAAGAAATCGAAGCAATGTATGACCAAATGGTAGAGTGGAGACGATATTTACACGAAAATCCAGAGCTGTCTTTTCAAGAAGTAAATACAAGTAAAATGATTGGTGACTTATTAGAAAGCTTCGGTATTGAGGTCAGACGGAATGTCGGTGGAAACGGAGTTGTCGGCAAAATTTATGGGGCAAAGCCAGGAAAAACGATTGCTTTACGAGCAGACTTTGACGCATTGCCTATTCAGGATGAGAAAGACGTTGATTTTAAATCGAAGGTACCAGGTGTGATGCATGCATGTGGACATGATGGGCATACCGCTACCTTATTAGCTGTAGCGAAGGTTCTACAAGAGAATGCGGATGACTTAGCTGGAAATGTGGTGCTGCTACATCAGCATGCTGAAGAATTGCCGCCAGGGGGAGCCATTGCGATGATTGAAGATGGGTGTTTAGATGGGGTCGATGTTGTTTATGGTGCTCATTTAGCTTCTGGTGCTGAACTAGGAAGTGTTCTTTATGGAATAGGACCTGTTTCAGCTGCAAGTGACGCCTTTGAATTAAAAATCCAAGGAAAAGGTGGACATGGTGCTTCTCCACATCAAACGATTGATTCTGTTGCAGTTGGTGCCCAAATTGCTAATCAGTTAAAACATATTGTGAGTAGAAGGGTTAACCCGCAAAAGCCTGCAGTAATTTCGATCGGTTCATTCCATGCAGGAAATGCAGGGAACGTCATAGCAGATACGGCTGAACTAACTGGAACAGTCCGCACATTCGATGAGGATGTCCGGTCCCTGATTGAGGAAGAGATGGAGCAGCTAATTAGTGGTGTATGTAAAGCATTTCATGCAGAATATGCATTTAATTATGCAAAAGGCTATCCATCTACTGTTAATACAGCAGATGAAACGAATATTTTAGAAAAGTGTTTGATCGACGTCTTACCAGAAAGCAAGCTTGTAAAAATAGAAAAACCAGGCATGGGTGGAGAAGATTTTTCTTACTATCTGCAAAATCGTCCTGGATGTTTCTTTTCGGTTGGAGCTCGAAATGAAGAAATTGATGCTGTGTATCCTCATCATCATCCAAAATTCACTTTTGATGAAAGGGCATTGCTTCATACAGCTAAAATATTTTTAAGCTTGGTAGATTATTATACGAATGCAGAAAAGACGGAGGCCTTAGTAAATAGTTCTACTATATAAAACTAGAATTAGATTCTAGCATTCTCTAAGTAGTATGCGCCTATCAGCTAGCAAACTTCTGATCACCTCTTTTGCGTAGT
>NZ_JVDT01000052.1 GCF_001076885.1 Bacillus sp. 522_BSPC | reverse complement strand
TAGCGCCGCAAGGCGTGGGGGTTCGACTCCCTTCACCCGCACCATCTAATAAACGAAAAAGATTTATGAATGTACAATAAATTATCTCTTGTAGTGCGGTCGTGGCGGAATGGCAGACGCGCTAGGTTGAGGGCCTAGTGGGGGCAACCCCGTGGAGGTTCAAGTCCTCTCGGCCGCATCAAAAAAAGTGTTGACAGCCGATAAAATATGTTGTATGATTATAAAGTCGCTTTCGGAAATATGCGCCCGTAGCTCAATTGGATAGAGCGTCTGACTACGGATCA
>NZ_JVDT01000051.1 GCF_001076885.1 Bacillus sp. 522_BSPC | reverse complement strand
GCGCCGGGGAGGAAGCTGAGCCTCCTCGCTGCGCTGCGGGGTCTAAAGCTTCTCTATTTCCCGCAGGAGTCGAGCGACCTCCGCTCCATTTCACTTCGTTTTTAAACATTTTTCAAAAAACAAACACGAACTATAATATAATTATTTTGCATTATAGTTCGTGTTTGTTGTTGGTTTAAATACTTATGTCCCAGCCTCTTAACGGCAAAACATGATTCTCATTTAAAAAGATAGAGAATTGCTAGAAAACATATAGGACTTATAATGATAACGAATGCTAAAAATGAGTCCCATTGCCATCATATTCGTCATTAATGAGCTACCTCCATAACTAATAAATGGAAGGGGGATGCCTGTTATTGGTAACAACTGTATCGTCATCCCGATGTTTTCGAATACATGGAAGGTTATCATGCTAATCACTCCAACAGTAATATAAATACTGTAAGGATCAGCTGTTTTTAATGCTGTTCTCACAAGGTGATAAATTAAGAAAAAATAAAGAATGATAACAATACTGCCACCAATAAAACCGTATTCTTCTCCGATAATGGTGAAAATAAAATCTGTATGTCTTTCGGGGATATATACTTCCTCATTTCCTAATCCTTTTCCGCTAATTAGGCCAGAACCTATTGCCATTAGGGATTTAACTAACTGCAATCCTGCATCCCCCGCATTATGGGGATCAAGCCAAGAGCTAATACGATCGAATTGATAGGGATCGACTCCCAAATATTTTTCTAACAGTTCTCGTCCAAAGATAGCTAAGTAGAAAACGATAGAACCAAAGGCGGCGGCTGATCCATATAACGGAATAAGAATTTTCCATGAAATTCCTGATACTAGCATCATGCCAATTAAGATTGCCATTAGCACGAGGGCGGTACCAAAGTCCTGTACAATGACTAAACCAATAGGTATTCCAGCCACAATTCCAAGCTTACACATTAAAATAAAGTCAGTTAAGAGCGACTTATAAATAGTTTTCTTATGATGATTCGTTATAACTTTTGCGATTGCTAAAATATAAAAAATCTTCATATATTCAGATGGTTGAATACTACCAATGTGAGGAATGACATACCAGCTTTGGGCTCCACCCCTTTTAGGAGTAAAATCGGTTACTGGGGCAAATAAAAGACCGATTAGTAATAATGCTCCTATCCCATAAAGAATCCACGTTATTTGTTGAATCTGTTCATTATCAAAATACATAATAATAGCAATGACAATAGAACCAATTGCATACCACATAATTTGTGATTGTAAGTAGGAAGCGTTTGCGCTGTATATAGCAATACAGCTAACTAAACAAAATAACATAAGCAAAAGACATAATGTCCAATCGAAACGTTCGGAAAATCCTTTTTTCGTTCTCATTCTAGCAAACCCCTAGTTCAAATTTCTTATATTTATATAGACGGAAGAGAAGGTGAATTTGTTTCCTTATTTTTCATAATCCAGTGAAAATATTGGTTTGTATCTAAAGCTGAGGTAATTATTACAAGTATATGGTCAGAGGCAGAATCAGTATGATCTAAAAAAACAATTTATAATCCAAACCAAATATATGCCCAAAGTGTAAAATAAATTACCAAACGCAAAAAAAGACTGTCCAAGTTAGACAGCCTTTCTTTCACATTAAATGAGCTAGAAAAATTTGGGCGATTCCGAAGTAAATAAATAACGAAAAGATATCATTAAGAGTCGTAATTAACGGACCTGATGCAACGGCAGGGTCAATATTTAATTTATAAAGAATAATAGGAATAATGGTACCTGATAATGTTCCGATTATAAGTGTACAAATTAATGAAAGGCCAACAACTAAGCCAAGCATCAGATCGCTTTGCCAAACATAGGCAATAATCGTAATAATAACGCCACAAGTAATCCCGATAATCAAGCCAACCAATAATTCTCTAAATATCAACTTTGTTACAACTGTTTTATTTATCGTATTAGAAATAAGTCCACGTACAACAACTGCTAATGATTGTGTTCCTGTATTACCAGTCATCCCTGAAATCATAGGCATGAAAAAGGATAGAGCCACTACTTTAGTCAGAACATCTTCATAATTGCTTATAATGCTTCCAGATACGACGCCAATAAATAAAAGTAAGATTAACCAGGGGAGTCTACGATAGGCTGCTACAGATGCTTTTGTATCAAAATCAATCGATTTCCCTGAGGCAGATAGTTTTTCGATATCTTCATTTGCTTCTTGGAAAACGACGTCAATCATATCATCGACGGTTACAATTCCCATCAAAATATTATCATCATTCACAACTGGAATGGCTAAGAAATCGTATTTTTGTATGGTTTGTGCCACTTCTTCTTGGTCTTGGTCCACTGTAACACTAATGACCCGTTCATACATAATGTCACGAATTTTATCCTGTGGTTCAGCAATCAAAAGGTCACGATAGGAAACAACACCAACCAATTTTCTATTTTGATCAATCACGTATAGATAGCTTAATGTTTCTGCGAAATCTGCAAATGATTTTAGCTTATCAACAGCTTCACGAGTAGTGTAATAATCGCGAATCCAAACAAAACGGTTTGTCATGAGACGTCCAGCAGTTTCGTCAGGATAGTTCATTAAGTTTTGTACAATTATAGACTCTTCTTTTTTCATTTCAGAAAGAAGCTCTTTAATTCTATCTGGTGCTAGTTCATTTAAAAGGGAAGCTAGATCATCATTATCCATTAAATCTAGGACTTTCCCGGTCTTGTCCATTCCTAATGTGTTTAGAACCTCAAGTTGTTCTTCTTTATCTAATTCTTCTAAGAGATGGGCTAATAAGTCGACTTTCAGAAAAAGCAAAAAACGAGCCCTATGCTTTTCGGGGAGGCTCTCATAAATTTGAGCTATATCATATGGTTGTAGCTCATCAACGATGAATTCAAATTCAGATTTATTATTGTCTTTTAGCGTCTGAATGATGTGAAGTGTGATTTGATTTTCTGTCATTTGGTGTATCATACTTCTCACTCTCCCTTCCGAGGTTTAAGGCAGTTATTCGACATATACCCTGTCTTATTATATGTAAATTAACGAAAGAATGAAATGGATAATTCTTTGCAAAAAAGGAGATCTTGAGAAAATTTTTGATAAAACACATAAAAAAACCTTGTTAAATATTCTGACAATAAACTTGAAAAGATTAGATTCTAAATTAAAATAGGGATATAACATGAATGACCGCAGGCAGCTGCCGCTATTGCGACTTTTTTTCGTATATCCTTAATAATTGGGTTAAGGGTCTCTACTAGAAACCGTAAATTTCTTGCTACGAAAAATATGCTTAACTAGCATATTTTTCGTAGTTTTTTTGTGTTTATTCCGAAATATAAACAAGCACAGGGGGATTGGAATGGGAAATATTTTAATTAGAAATGCACAAATAGTTACGATGAATCAAGCAGAAGATATTATTTTGGGAGATATTTATATAGAAGAGAATATCATAAAAGCTATCGGAAGAGATCTTCAAATAAATCATGTAGACAAAATTATCGATGCGACAAACAGAACGGTAATCCCTGGTTTTATTCAAACACATATTCATTTATGCCAAACATTGTTTCGCGGCAAAGGGGATGATTTAGAACTGATGGATTGGCTTAGGAAAAGAATTTGGCCACTTGAAGCCGCACATGACGAAGAG
>NZ_JVDT01000050.1 GCF_001076885.1 Bacillus sp. 522_BSPC | reverse complement strand
GTCAAAACTCATAAAAATTCCCGCTTCCTTTTTAATTCATTTCTGTTACATCAATCTCCGAAAATTGAATATCAATATTCTTCTGAATCCTTATCTCTAAAATATGATCTTTGTAAACGGCAGCAGACCCTTTTTTTCTTACAATGGCAGGCAATGTAATCATATGTTTGTCTTCAAATGATGGAATATGCTCTATTACTAATTGGTTAGATGTATAAAAGATCTTAATATGTTCAAGCCAGCTGCTTTCTAGAATAGGAATTCTGACATAAACGTGATGATGGGTTTCAAAAACGACATAATTGAATTTTTCTGAATCGTGAATGTTATCATTGCGATAATTCGCACCTTTTGAAAATTGCTGGAACATAGTATCTGGCTCCATTTTCTGAAGAGATTCTGGCATAAGTTTATCCATCATTTCTTGTACATACTTTTGGATATCTTGAGGATTCATTTGATCCATTCTATTTTTTGAATCTTTATTAAAAGGGAATAAATTCCATGGGAACATTGGAAATTCATCCTTTCTCACCTTTGCAAATATATGCTTATTTTTCATTGTATTCACACATAATAAAAGTGTGTATTTGCCTAGTTGGCATTTCTTTAAATGAATATTGAAAAAAATCAGATAAGCGCAATGCCTTTTTCATATGCTCCATGTCTAACTATTCATTTTACAAAGTAGCCTAAGGACCATTATCAATATATTACTGTACCGTTTCTTGCCAGTACTTAAGAAGTTTATCCTCTGGTAATGGCCTACTATAATAGTAGCCTTGAATTTCATCACATCCCCATTCTAAAAGGCATTTAATTGTTCTTCCTTTTCAACGCCTTCAGCTGTTACCGTAATATTTAAGTTTTTGGCTACAAATAGCAAAGATTGTACTATGGCCGCATCATTTTTATTTTTTGGTAATTCTTTAATAAAGGAACGATCAATATTTATGCGATCCAGGTTGAACTGTGATAAGTATGTCAGGGAGGTGTAACCTGTTCCAAAATCATCCATCGATTTTTGGATTCCTTTTTCCTTCAGTATATTAATTTTTTTCTTAGTCTGTTCTGTATTTTCAATAGCCAGGTTTTCGGTGATTTCTAGATCAATCATATGTGTTGGAAGTTTGAATTTCTGTAATTGCGCAAATAAAAATGGTATAAAGTTCTCATCTAAAAAATGAATAGGCGATATGTTGATAGAAAGGTGAAAATTCACATTATATTCTAGTATCCAACCCGAAAATGAGCTTATTGCCTATTCAATAATCCAGTTACTGAGAGGAATAATTAGACCGTTTTCCTCTGCTAATGAAATAAATTCATCTGGACTGACAAAACCTTTTTCTGGATGGTTCCATCGTACTAATGTCTCTACACCTACTTTTTTTTTGTGATTAGTACTATGCTTGGGTTGGAAATGAAGAATAAATTGTTCTTGCTTAAGAGCTATCTTTAATGACTGAAGCATATTGATTTGTTCTAGTTTCTTCTCTTCAACCTGAGAAGAAAAGAAAATGACATTATTTCTTCCAGAATGCTTGACTTCATACATGGCCATATCAGCATGCTTAATCAGCGTGTTTAAATCTTTGCCATCTTCTGGATAAAAAGAAACACCGATGCTTATAGTAATTTCTTTCAAAGTCTCTTGTACTAGGAATGGCTCCTTCATTAAATCTTGAATATTCTTGATTCTTTCAAATACTTCGTTCCGACTATAGGGCGCAATAAGGCAAATGAAAAAATTCGTCTTCCCCATTCTTGCAAGCAATTCACCTCGTATCAATATTTTTTTTAATCTTCCCGTAACTTGCTTCAGTAAGGTATCTCCAGCGACATGGCCAAGATTATTGATGTCTTTGAACATGTCGAGATCGATAAGAATAGTTGCCACAAGCGTGTTAGCGTGAATGGTGACTTTCTAAATTTCGATAAATTCCTCTTCATTTGAATAAACCAGTTAAATCATCATGATATTGATATGCTACGAATTTTACTTGCCTCTGAGTCGTAATCTGTTCTGTTATATCTTCTAAAGCAACATTTATTAACTAAACAGTAAGAGGTTAAAGTAGGGACTTTTGATTTGTTTAGTTATCAACAATGTGAATGGTGACAATCATAGATTTATATGATGGAAGATATTCTCTTATATGAAGGGGATAGAAATTTTCTAGTTCTATTGATACTTAGAGGTAGGTCGGAGATTAGCACCGTAATGACCAAGAGTTTTACCATTCAATAGTAGGGGGATAAAGGAAAACCCACCACTGATGGAAGTTTTACTTTATCTTTTTTTACATCTTTCCCCTTGTGGTAATCACTCTTTTAATGCTGATATTGCGGATAAGCAAATTTTTTCTTCTGTATCTTTATTAATCGACTCGTTAAGAAAATAGCTCCTGTAGCAAGACCGATAATGAGACCGATCCAATAGCCAAAGGGACCTAAATGGGTATACATAGCAAGAAGATAGCCGCTTGGTAAACCAATCACCCAATAGGATAGAAAGCTCATAAGAAGTGTAACATTTACATCTTTATAGCCTCGTAAAGCTCCTTGAATTGGTGCTTGAATAGCATCTGATAATTGAAAGAATATCGCATAAATAAGAAAGTGAGCTGTTAGATTTAGCACTTCCCAATCTTTTGTATAAATTTCAGCAATATCCATTCGGAATGTTAACAGAATTATTCCACTTATAAATGCAATGAAACACGCTAGTCCCACTCCTAACCAGCTATATGCTTTTGCATCCTTCAAGCGATTGGCTCCAACTTCATAACCAACAAGGATGGTTAATGCTGTAGAAATGCTGAGGGGAACCATATACAAGAGTGAGGCAAAGTTAATTGCCGATTGATGTGCAGCAATTGTATTAGTATCGTAATTGCTCATTAGAATTGTCACAGCACTAAAGATACTTGTTTCAAAGAACACGGAAAAACCAATCGGAATCCCAATTGTCAAAATTTCCTTCCATTTAATCCAAGATACTTTTGAAAATTGAGTAAATAATTGAAACGAAACAAAAGGCTGTTTTCGATGCACGATATAAATGGCAATAAAAAACATAATCCAATACGTTATACTTGTTGCATAACCAGTTCCTATTCCACCTAGCTCGGGAAATATCCATATCCCATTGATAAGTGCATAATTTAATACTACATTAATCGGAATGGCAATTAAAGTAATAAACATGGTAATCTGAGTCTGGCCAAGGGAATCAATGAAAGAACGAAGAACAAAGTATAAGAAAATAGGAATAATCCCCGTACTCAAGGCTACTAAGTAATGGTAAGCAACGTTAAAGACTTCTTTTTCTAACCCAATACTTCCTAATATGGACTCTAAAAAGAAGTAGCCAATTATTATAAGTGTTACAGCCATACTAAAAGAAAGATACGCAGCTTGGATAACTGAAAATCGTACCTTTTGTGGTTCGCTTCTACCCATTAATTGGGAAACGATTGGAGGTAAAGCAAGAAGAATCCCACTGAGTCCTGTATAGATTGGTGTCCATAAGGAGCTCCCTACTGCTACTCCCGCTAAGTCAACGGGACTATAATGTCCAGACATTGTCGTATCAAAAAAGCTTAGTGCAAATATGCCAACCTGTGTAACAAGTACAGGCATTAAAATAACGATCATTTGTGTTAACTTTTGATTAATTGAATTTGATTGTTTCATCTTTTTGTCCTCTTTCTTAACAATAACGTTTCGTATTATACCATAGATTGGGAGAATGATGGAACGAAAGAAACGGAAACTTCTAAATTCTTTGCATAAAAGTGGTTTGTAGTTAAGATGAACAGATTATGATGAAATTTATATATGAATGGAAATGGATAAGAATATATGTCTTCGAAACAATTTGACAGTGAAGCAAATATTTTAAACCTTTTAGGGCATAAAACATAGTTATTAATGGTAGGGATGCTAACGGTTCACGAATGCTGTTTATGTGAATTTGTAGATGGGTTTCAATTGTCTCAACCTGCTATTAGTCAACATTCGAGAAAGTAAAAGGATGCTGGACTGGGTAATCAATTTTCTAAATCAACAAAATATACATTTTTCGATGGTTAACGATATTCTAAAGTAAGTAAATGAGCAAGAAGAAAAATTTATTAGCTTAGAAGATCACGGCAAAAGAATTTCTTGTATTTAAAAGTAAAAAAATGTAATTGACAGCACCTTTTTTTTACTGATAATATATAAGTATATAATTATATATTAAAAGAATAGATACAAATACTAATAAATATTGTATTTCTTTTCTTTAAATAAGTATATAACAATAAGCTTATGTAATAGGAAATCGTGTAGAAAGGAGGATAAAAATGAGCAAAAAAGACCAATCTTTAAAAGAGACAGCTAGTGTTTTAAAATTACTAGGGGATAAAACAAGACTTAGCATTGTAAGCTTGTTGTCTGAACAAGAATGCTGTGTGTGTGAATTTGTTGAAATCTTTAATATATCACAGCCAGCAATTAGTCAGCATCTTCGTAAAATGAGAGATTTGGGAATTGTAAAGGAACAAAAAAAGGGGCAGTGGGTTTTTTATTCATTAAATAATACTAGTGACTATTATGAAATGATAATGGAGCTATTAAAACACATCCCAAATCAGCGAGAAAAAATCGAGAGGTTAGAAGAAAAAGGTTTTAGAATCATATGTAATTAATGGAGGTTGACACTTTGTTACAAACAGTCTTGGCAATAATTATCTTTTTATTAACATTAACATTGGTTATCTGGCAGCCAAAAAATCTTTCGATTGGTTGGTCTGCCTGTGGAGGGGCAATACTAGCATTACTGGTAGGTGTAGTAGATTTTAATGATGTTGCTGATGTAACAGGGATTGTTTGGAATGCAACACTTGCCTTTATAGCAATTATAATTATCTCTTTAATATTAGACGAAATTGGCTTTTTTGAATGGGCAGCACTACATATGGCACGAGCCGCGAACGGGAACGGGCTTAAGATGTTTATTTATGTTTCGATATTAGGTGCAATTGTTGCAGCGTTGTTTGCAAACGATGGTGCAGCACTTATTTTAACCCCCATTGTACTCGCGATGGTTCGAGCATTAAAGCTAGAAGAAAAAATGGTTTTTCCATTTATTATGGCTAGTGGATTTATTGCAGATACTACATCCTTGCCGTTGGTGGTAAGTAATTTAGTGAATATAGTTTCTGCTGATTTCTTTGGTATTGGTTTTGTTGAGTATGCATCCAGAATGATTGTTCCAAATCTATTCTCCTTATTAGCTAGTATCCTTGTGTTATATCTATACTTTCGTAAGAGTATTCCTAAGAAGTATGACTCAAGCCACTTAAAGGTTCCCGTTGATGCAATTAAAGATCAAAAAATGTTCCGGATTTCTTGGGGCATTTTAGTGGTCTTACTTATTGGCTATTTTGGAAGTGAGTTTTTGAAGATTCCAGTATCGTTTGTTGCTGGCATTATCGCAATTATTTTTCTCTTTTTTGCAAGAAGAAGCGAGGCGGTATCTATTCGGAATGTAATGAAGGGAGCACCCTGGGCAATTGTTTTCTTTTCGATAGGAATGTATGTTGTTATTTATGGTCTTCGGAATGTAGGATTAACCAACCTGCTTTCAAGCGTTATTCAAGCAGCTGCAGATCAGGGATTGTTTGTTGCAACCATTGGCATGGGATTCATCGCTGCTATTATTTCTTCCATAATGAATAATATGCCGACTGTCCTGATCGATGCCTTAGCAATAGCAGATACTAATGCAACTGGAGTAATCAAAGAGGGATTAATTTATGCTAATATAATCGGTTCCGATTTAGGTCCAAAAATTACCCCGATCGGTTCACTGGCAACTTTATTATGGCTACATGTATTATCACAAAAAGGGGTAAAGATTTCATGGGGAACCTATTTCAAAACGGGAATAATTTTAACCATTCCGACTCTTTTTATTACTTTAATTGGCTTATACTTCTGGCTTTCTTTCCTTTCATAGTTGGTAAGTTAAACCATTAATCTCCGAACTCTAAAAAAAGCAAGAGAGAAGGAACGAGCCATTTTTAGTCGCCTGTTTTTATATGATTCATTGCAAAAAAGAAAGGTTAAATCGATTTAAGAAAAAAATGAATGCATATAGGAGGATAAACATGAAAATTATTATAATAGGATCGGTTGCAGCAGGGACTTCTGTAGCAGCAAAAGCACGTAGAAATGACGAACAAGCCGAGATCACCTTATATAATGCAGATTATGACATTTCCTATTCAGTTTGTGGAATTCCTTATTTTCTAGGTGGAGAAATAGATGAATTGGAAACTTTAACACCAAGGACTCCATCTTGGTTTAAAAAACGATATAATGTAGACATTTTTATCCGACATGAAGTTACCAGTATCGATGCTGTAGAGAAAAAGATTCAAGTGAAAAACTTAGATACAAACGAAGTAAAAGAGGATATATATGATGTATTAGTTTTTGCAACAGGTGCAACACCAATTACTCCTGAAATTAGTGGTGTAGAATTGGAGCATGTTTTTCAGGTTCGAACCATTCAAAATACGAAAGCTATCGAAAAATTTATGAAAGAAAAGCAGCCCGAAAAAGCAACTATTATTGGCGCAGGTTATATTGGCTTAGAAATGGCAGAACAGCTTAAAACAAGAGGATTAGATGTAACGTTAGTTCAGCGTAGCAATCAAGTTATGTCTCATTTGGATAAGGATATGGCTATACGTGTAGAGGAGCACTTAGTTAAAAAAGGGGTAAAACTCCTTTTAAATGAAGAAATAACCGCAATAAATGAAGCGGAAATACATTCAAAATCAGGAAAAGTTATCGAAGCAGATATGGTCATTTTAGCAACAGGTGTGCGCCCAAATACACAATTGGCTGAGGCAATAGGTGTTAATATTGGTCAATCAGGGGCCATTGCTGTAAATAGTAAAATGCAAACAAATATACCAGATGTGTATGCAGTAGGTGACGTGGCGGAAAGCTTTTCCTTAATAACAGGGAAACCGCTGTATCGTCCATTGGGTAGTACAGCTAATAAAATGGGGAGAATAGCTGGTGATGTGATAACTGGTGGTTCACTAGAGCATCGAGGTATTTTAGGTACAGGAATTCTGCGAGTTTTTGATTTAGCTGTTGGACAAACTGGTATGACAGAAAAAGAAGCATTAGAAGAAGGATATTCAATTGAAATCCTGCACAATATCAAACCTGCTAGAGCGGAGTATCTTGGAGGGAAAGATTTAATCATTAAGGCAATTGCTGATAGACAAACAGGCAGAATATTAGGCGTACAAATTGTGGGGGAAGAAGGGGTGGATAAGCGAATGGATGTATTTGTTACAGCCATTACATTTCAAGCAAAAGCTGAAGACTTATTCCATCTTGATTTAGCGTATGCTCCACCTTTTAGTACAACAAAAGATCCTGTTATGTATACTGGGATGGCGTTACAGAATGCTATAGAAAAGAAAAATAAACTAATTACCCCAAGTGATTTATCAGAAAGAATAAATAATGGTGAAGCAATACAGGTAATTGATACGCGTTCTGCAAAACAATTTCAAGCCTCATGTGTGGATAGTGCCATTAATATAGCTCTTGGTGATTTGCGTGAAAAATCGAAGAATCTTGATCCGTTGCTCCCTACTGTGACATATTGCAATAGTGGTACAACAGGTAATGCTGCGCAAAATGTATTACGAAATTTAGGGTACAGCGATATTTATAATCTTTCTGGTGGTAATAAAAATTATCAAACCTTTAAGAAGAGTAAATAAGGGTTTGCTAACATAGGAAGGAACCTTTAAGTTCAAGCTTTATCGGTTCTTTTCTTCATTCAAAATGTCACAGAAAAAATGTAAGAAATAAAATAAGATCAGTAGATAGATACTAGAGCTATCGCTGATCTTAGTAGATTATGAACAGTTGACCAATGAATTTACGCCTCTCTGAGATCATTTGTACTCTCTTCAGTAGTTTGACGTAAAGTATAAAGAGTAAATAAATCTTTAGGAATTTCAAATAGTTGATAATTTGTGCCAGAGCTATTTAAGGCTTGTAAAAGATTGCTTCTTGTCTCATTGGCAGAAATAGCATAAGGAAGCTTTTCGGCTGCTTTTAGCGATCGAGTATTATGGCTTCTAATCCGCATTAATATGCTGTCAATATTTAGGTCAAAAAATGCTTCAGAGAAGAATAGTTCCTTTGCCAATTTATTGTATCCTTTTCCATGATATGGCTTCCCTAGCCATGTTCCTAGAAAGCCAATATTATTATTTAGATCAAATAAACTTATCGTACCAATTGGGTTTTGCCATTCGTCCAAAATGGTTCTTGAAATAAGTTCTCCTCTTTCTTCTGCTTCCATTGTTTGTTTTGTTAGAAACAGGTATTCTTCATATGAATTAGCTTTTTGACGCACAAATGGGAAGACATCTGGATGCGTCATTAAAGGATATAACACTTGGCAATCCTCGAGATCTCTTTTCTTTAACATAATAATCCCTCCGTGTCCTGAGGGCAGAACTTACTCTTGATAAAGAAATGCCCACCCTCGAAATTTTTAATCCAATTGAAAAAAAATTTCGGGGTGGGAATCGAACCCACTA
Source organism: Bacillus sp. 522_BSPC (assembly GCF_001076885.1). Classification (GTDB taxonomy): domain Bacteria; phylum Bacillota; class Bacilli; order Bacillales; family Cytobacillaceae; genus Niallia; species Niallia hominis. The sequence goes on along the minus strand of NZ_JVDT01000050.1, from coordinate 5,109 downwards.
GAACCAAAGCGGTGGCGCACCATTTGCCTTCCCATCTTTTATTATTATCTCATGATAACAAATTACTTTTCTATATCATACAAAATTATGTAGAAAATGAAAATAGGAAAATACAAACAAAATGTAAAATTTTTATGAATAAATGTAAAGGTGAGGGAGGCTAAATAGTTATATAGATGAAAAAACATAATAAAATAATTGGACAAATATTATTAGAAAAATGAAACATTTAATTTAATCAATGGTATATAATAATATAGCAATTATTATTACAATTCGGAGGTTTCAAATGGATTTCAAAGAAGATGTATCATCAACGGATGAGAGAATTTTTGCAATGTTGATTTACGTATCAAGTTTCTTTACTAATTTTATCGGACCATTAGTTATTTGGCTCGTGAAAAAGGATTCACCTTTTGTTAATTATCATGGTAAGGAATATTTCAATTTTTTAATTTCTTATGCTATTTATTCGTTTATTGCCTGGATTCTGATATTTATTATTATAGGAGTGATTATTTTACCTATTATCGGAATAATGGCGTTTGTATTTACAATTATTGCAGCAATAAAATCTTATGAGGGTCAAGCGTATCATATTCCATTAACAATTCGTTTTATTAAATAGTCCATTTGACTAAACATGACATGCTTTAAGAACTGCCGCATATTCTCTTAAGTATAATACTATCCTTCTTGATAGTGGTGTATATGAGATAGGGAATATGCAGCAGTTTTTTTTATTTGTATTATTCCATTTAACAAAAAAAAGCATCATTACTGTTAATCCCTCATTCATGCAGAGGGTACCATTCTTTTCATTCCTTGTCCTCCTTTTGTGGATTGATATATCCCTAATGAATTTATAGTCTTCCTGTTCCATCGATAAAGCGTTGGAAAGCAGACCTCCATTTTCTTTTGCTCCAAAATAAAAAAGAATAATAGACAATTTAATAGAACTAATTTCATTTTTTCCAAAAAAGTCTCCATTAACTAATCATAGATTTGAGTAGAAATTAATAGAATAGTTACTACAGATTAAAAAATATGCCAAAACTCACAATCCAACCTTGTAAGGAAGAATGGAAATAAAGGAGACTCGTTATGAATATAGAAAAATATTATAAATACACAGCCGTTTCTGCTTTAAACGCTAGTCTAATTAGTTGCATTCCAATTTTTCTTTTTACGGTGCTGTTTATTTTTAGTCACTCTAGCATTACTTATTTCTTACTTTTAGTGCCATTTGGATGCTATAGTGTAACTTGCTATAGCCAGTATTATTTACATAAACGACGATTCGAAAAGGTAGATACAATATTTTCATTTGGTCAAGTTAACTCCATTTTAAAAACAAATACAGTTGTTTTATCATTTTTACCTGCACCCTCACTGCGTATGGTTATTTTTGATAGAAATGGGCAAGAGATTGGAGAAATTAAAGATGTGAAATTTTCGGTGATTCGCTGGTATCTTCCCTTTCTATTTGATCTGTTTTATGTAAAATCATATGGATTTTATAATACGGAGAACGTGCTTCAATATACTTTCAGAATGAAGCGGAATAGGATAGAGATTTTAAATAAAGACAATAGAATGATAAGCTCAATAATGGAGATGAAAACAGATAAACGATCTTCGCGGATTTTTTTATTTGGTGAAAAATCACTCAGGATGAAAAAGAGCTTTGGTAATACGGAATATCATTTTGAGAAAGAAGATGGGATTGTATTAGCACATTTGAGAAAAGGCTGGATGCCAAAGGAGTGGTCAAAGCGATTCATGGACCCTAATCTTCCTTTATTTACAATTGATCCACATGCTTCGGATAGAGAAGTAATCCATCTATATGCTTTATTGGCGAAAATATTTGCGTATACAAATCATTGATTTATTTGAATTTATTCTGAAATTTTTTTGATAAGAAAATATTACTAAGGAAAGGCGAAATCATCATAATCTGTAGGAAAAAGTAAGTATTTTCTCCTAAAAAACATTGGCAAAGTAATGGGAATCTGCTATCATAAATTCTTGTGGCTACCCTATTTCATGCTGAAAGTCATGTCAATATATGACATGCTTTTCTTGTGTTTAAGAGGGAAGCGGGTAGGGAGAGGGCTATAACTAAATAGGTATTTCAAATGAAAGATTATATTTTTTCATTTTTTAAGCTAAAAGAAAATCAAACCACTTTTAAAAGTGAAATTTTTGCAGGGATTATTGGATTTTTTACTGTTGTTTATATTGTGGTGGTGAACTCTTTAATCTTGGCAGAAGCAGGTATTCCTTTAGAAGCAGCGATCATTGCAACGATTCTAACGTCAGTTGTAGGTTGTTTTTTAATGGGTTTTTACGGGAATGTTCCGATTTTACTTGTACCTGGTATGGGGATTAATGCTTTATTTTCTTATACAATTGTCCATTCAATGGCTTTAACTTGGCAAGAAGCTCTGGCGGTTGTATTCATTTCAGGAATTTTGTTTATGATTGTTGCCTTTACGAAGCTTGCAAAGATTGTAAGTGATTCAATCCCTGTTTCATTGAAAGAATCGATTACTGTAGGGTTAGGTCTATTTTTAATGCTAATCGGTTTGGAGAAAGGCGGGCTTGTTGTAAGAGGAACGAATTCCATTATTGCTTTAGGATCTTTTAGTGATTTACATGTATTAGCAACTGTACTCACATTTTTAATAAGTATTATCCTATTTTTAAGAAATGTGAAGGGAAATTTCCTCATTACGATTGTTGTTGGCACATTGATAGCAGCAAGTTTTGGAATAATTGATGTAAATAGCGGAAAGAGTCAATCGCTCCACTTACAAGAATACAAGAATGTGTTTGGTCATATGTCTTTTGATAAACTAATATCGATTCCATTCTGGATTGCGGTATTTTCCCTAACGATGGTACTTATTTTTGAGAATATTGGATTGGTAAATAACCATGTGCAATCTATTGATAGACCAGACCGATTTACAAAGGCTTTTCGAGCTAATTCTATATCTGTATTTCTTTCTAGTTTTTTTGGCACAAGTCCAACAGTAGCGACAGTGGAAAGTTCTGCAAGTATGACAGCTGGTGGGAGAACAGGTCTAACAGCGGTAACAACAGGACTTCTTTTTCTTTGTTCTGCGTTTTTTATTCCTGTTATTAAATTAATACCAGACAGTGCGATTGCACCGATTCTTATCATTATTGGAGGATTAATGCTACAAAATATCCGTAATCTGGATTTAAGGGATTTAAGTGAAAGTTTTCCCAGCTTCTTTATTATTGCTATGATTCCATTTACTTATAGTATCGCAGATGGTATGGCAATCGGATTTATCCTTTACCCAATTTTAAAGATAGCATTAGGTAAAGCGAAAGATGTTTCACTTCCTTTGTATTTCATATCCTCATTGTTTTTGATTAATTTTGTACTTCAATATACACATTAATCAAAAAGAAGATCCATCCTTTATCATAGCGCTTATTTTATTTTTTGAATAAGAACTTTACTAATATACCAGGATAAAGGATGGTCTTTATCATCGAAAAATAACTGCACCATAGATGCCCCTATAATTAATCAAAATAAGACATTTTAAGCGCTAAAAATAATTATCTTACACTCAAGGTTCGACAACCTTCTGCTTATAAATTTATTAAAATGACAATAACTATGGCACAAATAGATTGACGGAGGTAAAGGAATGGAAGTTTTTGTGGCGAGACAGCCACTATTTAATCGAATGGAAGAGGTTTATGGCTATGAATTGCTTTATAGACATAATAACATGAATTCATTTCCAAATATAAATGGAGATCAGGCGACGACAGAAGTTCTAATTAACAGTTTCTTTAATATTGGGATAGATAAGCTATCAGACGGAAAACCTTGTTTCATCAATTTCACAGAAAATTTATTAGAACTAAGACTGCCTACATATTTTCAACCAAGAAACATAGTAATCGAAATTCTCGAAAGCGTTATTCCCAGTCAAAAAATAATCGATATTTGCATAGAGTTAAAACAACTAGGCTATAAATTAGCGTTAGATGATTTTATTTTTGACAAAAGCAATCTATACTCACAATCTTTGCTATTACTTGCTGATATGATTAAAGTTGATTTTCAGCAAACAACTAAGGAAACACGTTCAGATTTGGAAACGTTGGCGAGAAAGAATAATATTGAATTGGTTGCAGAAAAGCTGGAAACAAAAGAAGAGTATGAACAAGCTAAAAATAAAGGATATCACTATTTTCAAGGTTACTACTTTTCAAGACCACTGATTATGTCTACTCACGATGTACCAATCTATATTCATACGTATTATAAGATACTTGAACTTTTGAATGATGAAGATCCAGATATTAATCGTATTTCAAAATTAATCGAGCAGGATATTTCATTGTCCTATAAATTATTGAAACTAATAAACACACTAGGCTATGGAATGAAGCAAAAGGTAACAAGTATTAAAAATGCGATTATTTATATTGGGCTTATTGAGCTGCAAAAATGGATATACGTTTTAACCGTAAGAGAAAATGAGTGGAAGAATGGAATCTCATTTGAAGTAATGCTTAATTGTTTAATCCGCTCTAAAATGTGTGAATCGGTCGCAAAGCTAATCCCTGGAAGACAAGAATACGGCAGTTTTTTTTTAACGGGTATGTTCTCCCTTATGGATACCATTATGAATAGAGATATGGCGACAATTCTTTCTGATTTACCTCTAGATGAAACGATTGTACAAGCATTATCAGGAGAGAAAAATATTCAACGAGATGTACTCCAATTGGTCATAGCTGCAGAAACAGCTGATTGGACTGGAATAGGACTTGGCTGCAAAGAGTTAAATATACAAGAAAAGGAACTATTTAAAGAATATGCAGAATCCATTTCATGGGCTAAAAAGCTATTGGATGAAGATTATTTATAATGTTTATTAAATAGAGAGGTTGGGACAAAAGCATTTCAACTAATAAAAAACGCGAAAATTTATATAGTTAATATATATAAATTTTCGTGTTTTTTAGTTTAAAAATAGGTTTGAAAACGAAGTGAAATGGAGCAGAGGACGCTCGACTCCTGCGGGAAATAGAGACGCTTTAGACCCC
>NZ_JVDT01000049.1 GCF_001076885.1 Bacillus sp. 522_BSPC | reverse complement strand
CAGGAGTCGAGCGTCCTCCGCTCCATTTCACTTCGTTTTTAAACATTTTTCAAAAAAACAAATACGAACTATAATATAATTATTTTGCATTATAGTTCGTGTTTATTGTTGGTTTAAATACTTATGTCCCAGCCTCTTCTTCTTTTTGGCTGTTTTCTAAAAGATTGTTGTTGTTTCAATAGGAAAAAAGAATTTTTACTTATACAACATCTCCTTATATCAGACTATTTACTCAAAAAATTAGGTAAGCGGAACCTTCTGTTCTAGTAAATCGTAATCCCTTATTATAAAAAATTGGAGGGATAAAAATGACCGCGAAAACCAAGCGAGAGAACAAACAAGGCATAGAGCAAACTGAAACTTGGTGGGATAAATGGCAAGCGTATGTCTTCATAGCAGTATTTGCATTATTCGTAATCTGGGTATATTTTAGCTTGCTTGTTACAGATATGCTGTTTGTTAAAAATTTGACAGAAGGGCATTATCCCTTCATCTTCTTTTTATTAAAGGATGTTATCGTCTATTCAACTTGGGGAGGCTTGTTTTTAATTGCTGGATTGATTGTTCTGATTGGAAGTATCTATCTCCTATTGGCTAAAAAGGCAGCAGAACCAAAGAAATTAATAGTGCCAGCTACTTTCCTTACCATTATCTTTTTAGGATTAGCGTATATCTTTTTAGGAATTGAATGGATTAATAATATAGCAGATTCAAAAGATTACCTTGAAAGTGGGGCTGTGGAGAAGGTTATTGTTTTAGCGGATTATGAGGTAGATTATCCATCGGGAATGTATGGTGGAGCAGTCGATTATGTGTATAAAAGTATGGATGGAGAAGTATTTAAAACAAATACGAATTTTGATATAGAAATGTTCAAAGAGGAGAAATATGAAATCTATTATCTCCCGCGTAGTAAGTATATAGTAGGAATTGATCCCATAGATAACTGAGTTTTGATAGAGTCGGAGAGAATATTTGAAGAATGGGAGACCTATTCTACCTTACTGAAAAATAGTTTTTATAAATGAGGGGGAAAAACGATGAGTGTATTGGAAGTCCGGAATTTAACGAAGAAGTTTGGAGGATTTACAGCACTTAATGGGGTTAATTTTGAAGTAGGCAGTGGGGAAATATTTGGATTTATTGGTCCGAATGGAGCTGGGAAATCAACGACAATCCGCGTGTTGCTTGGCATTTTAAAGGCAACAGCAGGCGATGTGAAGTTATTTGGCAAGGATGCTTGGGAGGATGCGGTGGACATTCACAAGCGCTTGGCTTATGTACCTGGGGATGTCAATTTATGGCCGAATTTAACTGGCGGGGAAGTAATTGATTTATTTGTTAAATTACGAGGAAACAATATAACTAACAGAAGAGAAGAATTGATAAAAAAATTTGATTTGGATCCAACAAAGAAATGTCGAACTTATTCGAAGGGAAACCGTCAAAAGGTTGCACTAATTGCTGCCTTTTCGCAAGATGCTGATTTATATATTTTAGATGAACCAACCTCCGGACTTGATCCGCTGATGGAGAAAGTATTTCAAGAGTGTGTTATGGAAGTAAAAAGGAAAGGAAAAAGCGTCCTTCTATCAAGCCATATACTTTCAGAGGTAGAAAAATTATGTGATAGGGTCGGAATCATTCGACAGGGACAAATCATTGAAAGTGGTACATTAAAAGAACTGCGTCACTTAACAAGAACATATATGCTTGTGGAGACAAGCGAAGCTATTGGATCCTTGCATGAATTACCAGGGGTATACGAAATAAAAGATACAGATAAAGGTATGTCTTTTCAAGTAGATACCGAGGAACTGGATAATACAATCAAATATATTAGTCAGTTTGGGATTGTAAAGCTTGAAAGCGCACCACCAACCCTTGAAGACTTATTTATGAGTCATTATGAAAGGAAAGATAAAGGAGAAGGGAAAGAAACTGGAGGTGTACGTTAATGAATCGAAATCGATTTGCTAACACTGGTCTCCTTTCACGATTTATTCTCCGGCTTGATCGGATAAGAATTCTATTATGGCTAATAGGATTAGTTCTTTTTACTTTAATTATTCCTCCTGCATTAGATGGTTTATATCAAACACAACAGGATAGGGACGCTATTACAGAAACAATGACAAACCCGGCAATGACTGCGATGCTTGGGACAGGAGATCTTGATCATTATACAATTGGAGCCATGACAGCACATCAAATGATCGTTATGACGGCTGTGATTGTTGGGATAATGGCCATTTTGCTCGTTACCCGCCATACAAGAGCAGATGAGGAAGATGGTCGTATTGAAATTCTTCGTTCCCTGCCAACGGGTCGTCTTTCTTATTTAAATGCTACATTAATCGTAACGAGTGGAACATTTATTGCGTTAGCGTTATTAATCGGCTTTGGACTATATGCTCTTGGAATTGAAAGCATGGACCTTGAAGGATCGTTACTATACGGAGCAGCATTAGGAGGAACAGGTTTCGTTTTTACAGGAGTGACGGCGGTGTTTGCCCAACTATCAGAGAATTCTCGAGGGACGATTGGATGGTCTATTGCTGTATTAATTCTTTCTTATCTTTTTCGAGCAGTCACAGATGTAAGTAATGAGACATTAACATGGATATCACCGTTAGGATGGGTATCAAAAGCAGCGGTTTATTCATCAAATAATTGGGGAGCCATCTTATTGATGCTGGCTCTTGCTGCCATCTTATACGTGCTAGCAAATTTTCTAAATAGTATTCGTGATTTGGAACAAGGATTTATAGCTGCAAAATCAGGTAGAAGATATGCATCACGCTTTTTACAAAGTCCACTTGGATTAGCATTTCGCTTACAGCGTACAGGATTTATAGCTTGGGCAATTGGATTATATATTTTAGGTGCCTCCTATGGTTCAATATTCGGTGATTTGGAATCATTTTTTGAAGGCAATGATATGTATCAACAAATGCTGCAACATGCAGAAGGAACATCGATCGTTGAGCAATTTATTCCGACATTAATGATTGTGCTTTCCCTAATTGCAACCATTCCTCCTGTTATGGCGATGAACAAACTTCGTGTGGAGGAAAAAAAGGGAAGATTAGAGCATTTATTGGTTCGCGCAATATCGCGGGAAAAGCTGATTGGCTCTTATGTAGTGCTTGCACTTGTAAATGGTTTTGTGATGCTATCTCTTAGTGCGATTGGCTTGTGGTCTGCAGCTGTAGCAGTAATAGAAGAGGGAATATCATTTAGTATGATCTATCATGCTGCCATCGTGTATTTTCCGGCGATGATTGTAATGATTGGGTTTGCGGCCATTCTGAATGGACTTCTCCCGAGATTTACGAGCTGGATATGGGGTTACTTTTTATATTCCTTTTTCGTTTTATATTTAGGAAACTTATTTCAATTTCCAAATTGGGTAGGCAAACTTTCTCCATTTGGTCACGTTCCACAAGTTCCTATTGAGGATGCTACGTTTCTTCCATTATTTATACTAATAATTATTGGAGCGGGATTAATGGTTGCCAGCGTGAAAGGGTTTCCCAAACGTGATGTTCAGGGGTAATATATATCTATTAAAGTTTGCGTGCAATAGTAGTTAAATCCAGTAGAGAGGAAGAGTTTTTCTTCCTCTCTTTCTACTACCAGCACTAATTATTCATTTATATTTAAGACGATTTCTTCAACTTCTTCTTTTACTTGCCCAATGAGCGAAAGGACAGCTCCAGTCGCTTGAATCCAGCTTCCGATGGTACCGAGGTTTTGCTGGCTACTTATACCTTTTAATTGTTCCGTTCCACCCACTGCCTGCAAAGAATTTCCAATCCCCTGTAATAAACCACCAATTATATTTTCGATTCTTCCATCTGCCGTATGGTCAAAAAATTCATCTGTAAGTCCGACAAAGCTACCTAATGCTTGAATCCAGCTACCCGTAATAATTAATTTTTGTTCAGTTGGGATCTTACTCAATTTATAAAGAATTAAGCCGGTTACAACCGTTGAATTTCCAATTGCTTGAATTTCATCTCCTAGCATTTCTAATGAAATCGTTCCTTGTCCGTCAGCTGATAATGCGCTGCCTGTTCCTTGTAATACATTACCAACTAACCGGAGTTGATAATTCGTTTCTTTAGAAAGGTGGAACGAAGGGGTACTTCCAATAGCAGCTTGGATAGTACCAATCGTGTTGATTGTAGATCCGAATATTTCTTTAAAATGTCCACTCATTTATTATCTACCGCCCATTCACTTTACACCCAATATCATATTCAATAAAAGGATAAGTGGGATAAAAAAGACAAGCATTGGAGATAGTTCTGTTTTGTGAGCTCTATTTAAATGAAAGTCTACATTCTTACTTACTTCCGAAGTTCCCGGAAAACTGCTTTACAATTGCTTGGATTTCTTCTAATTTTTCTGGTCTTATCAGAGTAATCATTTTAGGAATAAATTCTGCAATATCACTTTGAGAAAAAGTGCCTTCATTTTGTTTTCGGAAGTTTTCCATTAATATGGCTTTCGCTTCTTCTTCCTTTCCT
>NZ_JVDT01000048.1 GCF_001076885.1 Bacillus sp. 522_BSPC | reverse complement strand
CATATTAGTTATTTATGGTTTTAAATATATTCAAGTGTAAAAACCAATTCGTTCCATTGCGCTACGGACACTCCCTTTCCGCGGGGAGGAAGCTGAGCCTCCTCGGCGCGCCTGCGGGGTCTCAGCCTTTCCTCTACTTCCCGCAGGAGTTGACCGTCCTCCGCTCCATTCCACTTCGTTTTTAAAGGCTATTTCCTAAAAAATATTGTTTTCCAAAGAAAAAATAAATTAGTTGGAAGAACGGAGCAGCCTGAATACACGTAGACGCCACGGGGATTAGCGAGACAGTCTGAGAC
>NZ_JVDT01000047.1 GCF_001076885.1 Bacillus sp. 522_BSPC | reverse complement strand
CCGTGAACATCTTTGTAAAGAGTGTAAAAAAGCAGGTATAGTAATAAATACTAAGTCAAATTCCGATTATGATCGGGATTTTCATCGTTTATCTAAAGCTGTTAGAAACTGTATGATTATTTATATGGAGCATGAAAGTTACTTTTTATTTGAATATCAACTTTCCCGGTATATTATTGGAGGAGGAGATGAACTTAGCTCAGAAATCTATGTGTATCAGGGAGACAAGGAGCAAAAATTCCTTATATCAGAAAAACTACAAAAGAATGAAGCTGTAATGGACGTTTTATACAAAAAATACTACGATACAATGGATAGCAACCAAAGTTTTGATTATGAAGAATTGATATACGAGGAGTATGTAGAAATTTCAAAGAAACGCAGACAGTTTCTTGAAGTAATATCATCGATTCATCATTTGAAGGAGTTCTTGATAGTTGGAAGGGGATAGAATTGATGACTCAATCAAGAAAAATTCGTCTAAAGAAATTATATGTTCCTTGTCCTGCTAAGGAAAACGATGAAATATTTCGAAATGGAGTATTTCATTTTAATATATCTAGAATATTGGAAGACATTCATTGTGGGAAACTAGTTGTTGATAAAGAATACGTAGATATTAATGAATGGTTTAAGTGGTATGGACATCATTCATCTTTAAATGAAGACCATTTACCTACAGTTAATATAGATAGTATTATAGTCCAAGCTGAAATCCGTCCTGGAATATTTTCTATCATAGATGGCAATCACAGAATAGAAAAAGCATTTCGGTTGGGTAAACCCTCCATTTATTCATATAAGCTAAAGGGAGAGCAGTTGATTCCATATTTTATAACTGAAAAAGGTTATCAAGCTTTTGTGGAATATTGGAATTCAAAATGTTAGATAAGAAAATTGGAATGAAGGATTTAATCGAAACTATTTTTTAGAAGGGATAAATGTCTATGAGGGTGAAGCTTGAAGATATAGTTGAGGGAATGGAAATGCAATCGGATGATAACCGATCATTTCTTAATCTAGATACTGGTGAAATCGTCCATGTCTCACAAGAGGCTCTATTAATTGCTGAAGATAGTGAGGACTATGAACACTTATCTGAATGGCAACAAGATGAAGTGAAAATAGCCTTGGATATAGTAGAGAGTTTTGGAAAGTATGCTGCACTTCCTTCTCAATTTGATATTTATGAGTATGATATGATGGAAAGTTTTTGTTATAGCCTTTCGGATGTTAAAATGCAGGATGTATTACTCAACTCAATTCGTGGAAAGGGAGCATTCAGACGATTTAAGGACAATATCCATCGTTTGGGAATGACTTATACATGGGATGATTACCGGGATCTGGAATATAAGGAAATAGCTAAGGGATTTTGTGAGAGGAAAGGCATTGACTATATAATTTGAGTGGCTTTAATCTTTTGGTTTATTTTGCTTATTTGGTTGGTTGGTTATACTAGGGATAAGGAGGTGCTAGCCAAATGATTAATGAAGGAGAATCAAGAATTGCTGATGTCATTCACGACTTGGAGGAAGTTTTGAAGGGGACGAAAGAAAAAGAGCAGAGCCTACGTTTGCAAAAGGCCATTAATACGCTTAAGGAACATTCTGTTACAGTAAGGTTAAAAGACACCACTATTACATTTTTAGCAGAAAATGCAGATGATGTTGTAAGTGATTCTGAAGCCAGTTATCACCCAATCACATCTCATGCTGTAAAACCAGTTGTTATTGGACTTTCAGAGGAAACAATAGATGAAAATGGTGTAAGGTATATAGATACCAAAACCGTGGCCGATTATTATGGCGTATCAACAGAAACTGTTCGCAATTGGATTAAGGACGGAAAGATTTCAGGTAAGCAATTATCCAATCGTGGGAAATGGTTCATTCCAGCTGAAGAGTTTGAGTATCTCAAGGAGCAAAGAGAAAATGATGATACTGAGGGTGAAATAGCTCAACTTCTTGGAGAAGATTTTGGTGACGATTGGGAAGTTGAATTAGCTGAAGAATAAAGGGGAGAAACGCGTGGTTGTCATTGCAAAAGATACAAACTTCGTTACTCCCAGAATTCTTCATGGTGGAAAATGAGGTAACCAAGAAATAAACTTACTAGACCGTTTGCTGTCTGATACCGTTCTTTTCCCCACTTTGACAATATTAGGAAAGTAATTTGATTAATGACAGGCACTTGTTGATTAAAGGTTGGCCATCTAATATCTCTGGTGTTACACAGAGAGAAAAATCAAGAGATTAAAAAGGTTGCAGTTCGCCACAGTCTACAACCACTAAATAACTTCCTAGAAAGATTACATAAAAAATACCAGGCACTCCGACAAAAGGAGCGCTTTTAAAGCATATTTACTAATATTGTTTATTTTTATCGGCTTTCTTTACATCGTTACTTATTATTATAGGCTTGATTCTTTCTCTAATTCTTTCGTGAATAAATTCTTCTTCAAAACCGAATTCTTTTAGTAGATAAAACTCTAAAATATTTCGGAGGATATAGAAACCATTTATTAAGTCTTCACCTTTAAGAGCTCTATCTTCAAGCTTTTTATCATAATGAGTATAATAATTTCTTGTGTCTGCAATTACTTTGGGAAAGTCAAGATGGTTTATATCAACAGTATAAAAATAGAAAGTATAGTCTGCTATTAATAAATCAGCTAAACGACTTCTTAAAGTTACGTACTTATGACTACCATTTAGTAAAAATTTTCTATCTTCATCCCTAAAGCCTTTAGGCCTAATAGAGATTAACTGTTCAACCCTTTTCTTAAAATCAGGTAAAGTATTGCATATTCTACGTGAGTGGTATGTTTCTAGTGCTTGTACCATGTTTTGAAAATGGCGACTAATAGATAATTTCTCGTTATATATACTGTCTATATACAACTCTATTATTGGTTCCATGATTGATGATATTTCTTGCCATTTTGAGAAGTTAGCATTTCTTAGCTCATTTAAACTAAAAAGAAAATCATGTCTAAGTCTGCGTCGCTTATTTTTATTTTTGCTGATGCTTTCTTTAAAAGCGTGAATAACCTCTATTGGTCTACTATGTTTTACATCATCATCAAATTCATAATAAATCTCAGGCGATTCTAGTATCACTTTATCAAAACTAAAAGGTTCCGCCATCGCTATTTCAATAAGTCTTTTCATTTGTTTGGCCTTACTCATAAACCACTTCAATCGCTGAAGAGACTTAGATTCAACTATCAGATAAGGAGTTTGTTTTAAAGTAATCTCTTCCTGAGTAAGATTAAAACCTGGAGAGGAGAAATCTAAAAAATATGATAAGGAATATTCATCGTTAGAATAAATTTCTATTGGTTCAGTTATGTCTAGCTCTATTAAAATGTCACTTTTACCATCGTATTTTGGCCTTAAATAATTGGAAATATCTCCCCATTCTATTATTCCAGGTATGCTTATTCTCATTTTTGAAAATCTAATATCATCCGTAGTTTCAAAGTCAACGCCATCAAGCATATAATTTGCCTGATATCCAAAAACTTCTTCTGAACCAACTCTACTCTCAGTTTTTATTCTTATACAGTCTAATAAAGTTATTTTTGCTCCATTCATTGTGGAGCCTTTAATAAAAGGTATTTCAAGTGGAAGTTCTAAAAAACTCATAATTGGTCCACTGTTAGGTATTCGAATATAAAGAGCTATTCCTCCTTCATCCTTATTTAGGTACAAGTCACCATAATACTCTTTTTCTGAGTTGTCTATTTTCCAAGTTCCAGTTGCTGAAAGGCTGACTTCCATTTAGATCATCCTTTATTTATTGTTTTATCTTAATAGTAACATGTTACTTAAGGTGGTTCTTTCATAAAAACTTGATTTTATCAATAACATTATCAAAATCTCTTCTACCGTCTTCTTCAGGCTTTACAAGTAAGTGCTCAGTATAATTCGGATACAGTATTTGTCTGTTTTTTAATAAAACCACACGTACATATGCTGCATATTCTGTTTCGCCATTTCTTCCTAATCAACTTCTCTAAAGCAAACCTTATTGATAAGTGCCAAGTACTTATCGATTAAAAAATTGTGCGAATATATAAACAGGTAAGAGGGTGTCCCAACAGGTCGTTGAATGACGGCTTTAGTGGGACACCCTCTTATACAGTTTTAAAGTTTAAAAATAAATGAATAGGTTTATTCCATCTAAAGGGGACTGAAATGGTAAAATATTGTTATGGTATCTTTTACTATTAAAATTATGTGTTTACTAACAAACTAATCTAAAAGAGGGATTGATTATGACAGTAAAATTCATTTCACATTTGGGTACTAGCCCTGATATTGTCATTGACCAAATGCGTTTAACCTTAAATGAAATTATTGCAAAAGCACATCGCGTGAAACAAACAACAGAACTAGATGCCATACTTACGAAAATGAAAGAATTATTCTTTAAATTAAACATGGCCAAGTTAACAATTGACAAAACTATCCTATCGATTACCGGTTTACAAGGCGTCGGAAAAACAAAAATTCTTCGCCATTTATATGAATTAGACGATACATTACTTCCATCCGATGCAGGACGTGGAGAAGTATTACCTGTACTCTTTACCGAGACAAAAGGGATCAGTTTTCCTAAATATTTCGTCCGTCGTGCCATTCGGAACCATGCTAACATGTTTGAACTACATGATATCGAAGTAACGTTATCAGAGTTTAATCAGATTGCGGCAGATAATGAGATGGATGAGCTATGGCTTGAAGTTCGCCTCCCACAGCGATATTTCAATACTGAAATTTCTTTAGTTCTTTTACCTGGATTTGAAAAAGAGCGAAATCAAAAATCTCAAAGGTACTTAGAGACATTTTTAAAACTTTCCACGTCAGTTGTGCTTGTTTTTAACCATAAAAAACTGGCACAGTTGGATCAACAATTATTGATTGAAAAAATAGCATTGGATTATAGAGAAAGTGCCCCAGTCTTTGCTCTATCTTTTGCGGAGGAACTAAATCCTGAGCAGAGAGAGCACTTAATAAACGATTTATCTCGTAAGTACAATATCCCTTTCAATGAAGCTGATCGGCTTGTTTTTACCGGGACAAGTGAGGATCTAAAGGACTATCCGGAAAAAATCATACATGCGATTCGTCAGTATTCCTTAACCAATGCTAGCGGATATGCAATGCAGATGCATATGCTGACTTCTCTAACGAGTGAACTCATTATGTTATCATCATCATTCGAAGAGGAGATCAACTCGATTAAAGCAGATACCCTAAAAAAACATCTGCAAAATGAGAAGAATAGCAGCCAACTCGGTTTATATGAAATTCGCGATGCCTTCCGTCAATATCGCGAAAAGGTAACCAAAGAGGTTAGGAATGTCGTAAACAGAACACTTACCGCGCACGTGAACGAATGTTCAGTTCAAATGGATGAGTCAATCAAATCAGAGAAATATAGTCCTCTAGATAAGTTTAAATCTGCATTTATCAAGCAGAGAACTTTTGAAGAACAGCTTCTATTTAAAAATGAGATTAAAGAAAAGTGGAAAGGCAAAAACGAGGTGGAGGCAGAAAGAAGACTAATTAATGCTTTAGAGTCTTTTGTTGCGAATGAAACCCGTTCCTTACAAACGCAAACCACTCAGACAAAACTCGAAAAACCCGTCAACCCGTTGCTTGCTCCTGTAAACCTTTTGGAAAAAAGCAATGCAGCAGTGGATACTAATAGTGTGATTGAGACGGCGTTAACTAATATGGACCGTTACATGAATTTAGGGGTAAGTGACTTATCGATAACACTAACTCGGGACGATTTAAAAGTTTTGCCAATTGTGGCGGTAGGGATTGCACAAGAGATGGTAGTTGCCAGCCTCATTTTAGAACATGAAAAATTTGATCGGTTAGATCAAGATGTAAAAAACGAAATCTTGGATAAATCCAACAAGTTGATTGCGGAGTTTCAGGATTTAGCTGTATCTACGTCTACTGTGGTAAAAGGTGCTGCCATCTTTTTTGGAATTGATGCATTGGATGGAACGGTCAATACATTTGGTGCCTTGACAGGTTTGTTAACATCATTAGGCGTATCATCAGCAGCGGCTGCACCAATTGGATTACTCATTGTTGGCGCAGTTGGTAGCGGCCTTGCAATTAATAAAGGATCAGAACGAATTGAAAAATATAAATTTGAGCGAAGCCAACTATCGAAAGAAATCTTTCATTTGTTTGCTAACGCACAAGAAGAATCTATTATTGCAACGATTAATAACATCCTAGACAAAATGGAAGAGAAATTAATCGATACCTACCACGCGAGAAAAGGCACGGATAAAAACTTTGGATTACTGGATGAATTGGACCATCGCATCAGTCGCTTACAAAATCTGTGCGGTGAGATGCAGGAGTTGGCTTTTAGAAATGAATCCTACATTCACTAAATTTCATCAAAATCGACTTGAATGGGCCTTTCAAGCGAAAAAGGAATTCATCGACCATTTCGTAAGGTTGGATGTAGAGATTTCGGAGTCCACTTATTCAAAAGAGCTGTTGATATCAGTTTACGGACCCACCCAAGTAGGGAAGACGACGGTAATACTCTATTTGTTAGGGATTAAGCAGGACAAGCTTGAGCAGTTATCCACGTGGCTTAGGGGCAGGAAAAAATTAGGCGAGTCCTCTACGGTAACGGTGATGCGCTATGAACGGTCGCAAGATGAATATTTCCATTTACGACTGCCAAATCATTATGAGAGAGTCGGACTAACGGGAGAGCAATTAGAAGCAGAATTGCACTCCCTTCGTTTCAATGTAGAACAGGAAGGAGCTTATTCTGTAGAACCGGTTACGGTTGAGATTCCTTTCTATTTTTTCGAGGAAAGAGATGTTCATATTAATATTGTAGATTTACCGGGAATAGAGTCTGCCGAATTAAAAGAAGTAGAGCACGTAAAACAATGTATAAAACACTGGCTTCCGTTAAGTGAAGTTTGTTTACTGGTGGACGATGCGACACAACTAACTGCCTTTACGCAATATACCTTAAAAGGGATCAAAAACTGGTATGAGCAACTTAGTAATTTTCGTGTCATCCCTACACGGGCATTATCTTTGGATAACATTCGAAGAAAAATCCAGAACTGCCTGATTGTCTCAGCAGACGACTTAATTGCTGATTATGCAAAGGTTTTAAATCGTGTTTTGAAGATGGATCTCGACCTATCTAAAACCATTTATCCGATTGATTTGGGTAATTCTTGGAATGTGATTCGGGAAAAAGAACCTTTTTTATACGAAAAAATGAAATATATCATAGCAGAGATTTTGGAGAATTTGCAAGAGGATTTAGAGAATGTGGAAGTCAATGAACTATCTTTCAATCGTTTAATGGGATTGTACAAAGAAGCGGAAGAAGCAAGTAAACAAGAGTTGGAACAGCAGCAAGATAAAATAGATAAATATAAGAAATTCATAGAACGACAAACTTTTATGTTTGAGCAGGAACAGGAAGCGGACGTTCAACAATACGAGCATATACGTAAGGAGTTAGACCTCTATCAAGACTTCATGAATAGAATTAGGTTTCAAGATGTAAATCCTGATGCGATTATGCACCGGATTCATCAAAATATTCGTTACACGGATAGTGATCGGAAAGCAAGTGCTATTAATGAAGCGGCATCCAAATTACAGCTTGGATTGGAAAAGGAATTGGATGCTAAACTAAGGGCAATTAAACAAGAAGCGAGCATCTTAAAAATATCAGGTACCCATCAGTTAGAGCTGCCTTATCTTTATCCGATTCCGAAAGTTGAAAAAATGTTTGATGCTTTTAGGTTTGAGAAAACCTATAAGAAGGCTTTTTATGAGACGACGGACTATGCATTTGATTGGGTAAATGTGATGTATCAAAATTTTAATCACCTCATTAAGCCCATCTATAATAAAGTGAAAAATCAGGTAGAACTTTTGGAGAAACAGGTTTTAGATTTAAAGTTTGTAAGCGAGGAGAGAAAGAAAAAACGAGAGAAGCTGTTTGTAATGTACCAGGAGGAAAAGGGAAGGTTTGAAAGCCACTATCAAGAAATCTTAGAAATGTGGAATCAAGACCGGGAACATGCGACACAGTTACAAAGCTATTTTATTAAGCATTGGATGAATTATAAAGCGGAGCTGCAGTATCATTTTCTATACGGAGATGAGAAGGAACGCTGGCTTGCATCGCAGTATCTGCAGCTTTTATTACAGGACGGGAAGAAAATAATTGAATCTTTAAACTGAGGCGAAAAATCATATGGTGAAAACACATTTACCAACGAAGAGTGAATACGATAGGGCAGTCGATGAATTAAAAAAGTTAAATGAAGATGTTTTTTATGATGATTTTAAAGACAAAATCGAAAAACTAGAAAAAAGTTTCATTGAAATAACCGTAAGCCATTCAAACGATTTTAAAAAAGAAGCCGAAAATATAAGTAGCCGAGCGAGTATGTTATTTCGTCAGATGGAATCGCAACAAAAGGAAATAAAAGGCTATTTGGAAGAAAAGCAAAACCATATCATTCAAAAAAACCAGGATTTCCTAGAGTTAGAAAGGACTCAGCTATTATTTGTTTATGAAGAGCTGCAAAAGAGCATTCAGTTATTTAACGAAAGAATGTTAGAATTGCAGCAAACTGTTGAGAATAGGACCAAGGATTTGCTGGGTCACACGTTACAAGCTATTGGAAATGTTTCTAGCGAGGTAACCGAATTTACAAAGAAACTATCGAATTCAGACGAGAGAAATATACAATTTCTAAAGCAAAACGAGGCCTATGTCACGCTAACAAAAGAAAAGCTAGCCTTAACAGAAGGGAAAATTGCTTCTCATATGGCGGCCCTTCAAGATATGGAAAATCAGCTGAAACAGATGCATAAGCGATACGAAGAAATGTTTCAAAGACATTCAGATTCGATCAAAACTATTTTGACGGTTCGAGAAGAAGCACTCATCAATAAAATTACCCAGCAAATAGAATACTCGGACGCAAAACATTTTGAACATCATGAGAATATGAAACGGGAACTCCAACAGTGGCACGAACATATGGAAGCTCTTAATAAAAAAAGTAATGACATACTAGGGTTGATTTCAAGTAGGATGTCCAGCAAAGAAGATTTAGAAAATGTAGAGAAAAAAAGTAAATGGAAACTGAATTTCCTCTTGGCTATCGTGGCAATCGAAGTGATTGTTATTGGGATTAACTATTTTTTATAAAGAGTCGTGGTGTTCCTCTTCTATATGATATTTGCTATCATGTGACCAATAACCGGGATGGAAAAAAGTGTCACATGAAGTGTTAACCCTGTCCTATTTTTGGACGGGTTTATACACTTTTAAGTATTAAACTCAACTTGTACATACGGGTACTTTAATGGAATTAGCTATAGAGTAGTAAAAGCTCAGAGCTAAGTCTCTGAGCTTACAAATTTTCAAAAGTACTAATCGTTTGTTTTTCTTCTTCTTCACGAAGTTCTTTAATCACATGGGAATAGTACTTATAAGTGGTTTCGATATCACTATGCCCCAATCGCTCACTTACATAATTTATGGAGACTTTTTTATATAGTAGGACACTTGCATGTGTGTGCCTCAGTCCGTGCATTGTAATCGGATCAATCCCGAGGCCTTCTAAGGTTTTACGAAGGAGCTTGTTGGCATTTGTGTTACTGATTACTTTGTATTTTGACTCAGGGCTATAAAAAACTAACCCATACATATTTGGCGGTAATATCTCAAAGAGTCTATTAAATGTGGCCATTGTTTTTATATCTAATTTGATCGTACGAATGGATGCTTCATTTTTTGTCGGACCAAAACCTTCGGGATGCCTTTTTGCATAACCCCATGTTTTATCAATTTTTATTGTGTTATGTTTAAAGTCGAAATCCTTTCTTGTTAGTCCGACTAACTCTCCAAAACGTGCACCAGAAGTCAAGCCTAGTAATATTAAATAATACCCTAACCCTTGGTCTAACAGCTTGTAAATCGCTTGACGCAATCTTTTAGTTTCTAAATAATTTAAATGTTTTTCTTCTGGTTTCTTTGCAGGATTTGTCCAAGTTAATACGGCTTTCCTAGTAAAATCATTCTGGATAATTTGCTCCTCAATTGCATCCTGAACACACCCCCGGATATGCGTATTTACTTTTTCTACTGTTTCTCGTGCCTTATCCGCGCCAAATTTATTTAAAAATAATTGATAGTCATGGCGCTTAATATCCTGTAAAGGCCTACCGCCAAAATATTCTTTAATTGCTTTGGATGTATAATCGTAATGAAGCTTTGTTGTTTTTGTTAAATTGGATTTATAAAGATTCACCCATTTTTCGAAATACTCATCAAACGGCATTGGCTTTAGATGTGGTAAAATTCCTTTACTTAATTGCGCTTCTATTTCTGCTGCTGCAATTTGTGCCTCTTTTTTGGTTTTAAATCCACCTTTTCTTATCGGCTTCGCTACGCCGTTAACCGTGTGACTCACGGTAAATTGATATGTTTTACCCCGTTTTTGAATACTTGCCATGATGTCACCTCACTATTGATAGTTGGGGTAACCAGGCGCAGTAAGGTGCTGCGCTCGGTAATATGGTAGAATGATAGGTTTTAAGCAAAAATCCGGTCAAAATTTTCGTCTAAAAACTTTGCCATTTGTGATGCTTGAAAGGACCATGTTTGACCTTTGCTTTTCGGGTAGAAAACAAAACCTCCATTTTCAACGTCAAGTATCTTTCGGAATCTTGTCGGATATAGGATATTTTCCTTTATCCACTCACTTTTTCTATTAACTCTCTTTTCAAGATCTTTCATAGACCAATAGACCCCTGTTAATTGCAGCTTTTTCAGTTCCTGAAGCTCTACCTTTGAAATGATTACTGTATCGTTTGGAATCGGAATATTTAAACTCACAGAGAGTAGTTGTGAATTTGATGTAGATAGCTACCAAAGTTTGCTTGATATTATGGGTAAACTTTAAATTGAATAAATAAAATATTTGTAATGTATATGCAGGTGAAAACTAATTCACCTGCATATTTGGTAGAAACCTGTAAAAATATTGGTGGAGGCCATTCTATGAATAAGGATGAAAAAATCCAGTATGCAAATTATTTAATTGATGAAATTACTACAAAGTTTCTTCAAAAAGATAATCCATATATCATAATGGAAGGCTATGAGTATTTTCGTGAAGTGATTACACTTTATGCAAAACAATCAAACTTATTGGAAAGTACTTTGCTATTAATTGAAAATAACCATGCTGAGGAAGCTTATGTATTAGTAAGGTCAATGCTAAACAACGCAATGTTAATTGATTACTTATGTAATGATGATGATGGAGAAAGATATAAAAATTACATGATACAACCTACTAAAGCTGAGCTTTCATTCTTTTACGATATTAAGAAGGCATTGAAAAATGGCTGGCTTAAGGAAGCCCCTCCAGAGTTAGATAAGAGAATAAAAGAATATGAGGAGCTTCTTAAAAATGAAGGCTTTACAACAAAAAAGAAAACTAGAGGTAAACTTCAAGATGGTATTGACACAAAACTGTTAAACATAAAGGGAATGGCTTTAACTGATGAACTCTTATTTGCTCACTACATGATGTTTTATAGAGAGGGAAGCAAATACGAGCATTCAGATTTTTCCTCATTAGAAGTTTATAGAAATCCAATTGAGGATCTTCCTAATACAGTTGCTTTTATTTTGGATTTATCAAGAACTGATCCGGTACTTGAAGAAAAGTTGTTGAATCTTGCTATTACAATTTATTCTCTTACTTTCATTAGACTATTGCAGCATATAACTAATAAACAGGGTCACTTAATACAAGAAGAGAGAAAGCCCGAGCTAGCAAAACTCTCTTTCATAATTCAATCTAATAATTTATACTTTCCATATACGAAGCAAGAAAATCCAACTAAATGAAAGTGGACGCTTAATGAAAGAGGGAAAAAGGAAATAAAATGTTTATGATTGTCTATTACTGCATTCTGATTAACTCTAGGGTCTTAACCTAATGCTATTTTACATGTTGGAGGATTCTTATGGATATAAATGAAGAAAGAGAAAAATATATTAAAGAAAATCCAATGGATTATTTAAAAGCTTTAGAAGTCCTAAATCGTTTCCCGAACGATGCTTTTAATACGATTTATAAAATAATAAAATTACATGTTCCTGATGAGGTTTATAAATATTACTCGTTAACTAACAATGAGGAACTTAATAATATGAAGTTTACAACATTAGAAAACAGAGAAGTATACCTGTCATATGCAAGTGATTTTAATGACCCTTTTGATAATCGATCCTATTATTATGATGTTGGGAGATTGAAAAAATACAAATTTGGATTTTTCTTTGATGAAAGTTTTGTAGAAGATAAAATAAAATATACAAGATTGGCATCCTTTTCAAAGTCAGGGATTAGTAATTTACCAATGTGGGCGCATTATTCCAATAATCATCATGGTTTTTGCGTAAGTTACTCAACAGACTTTAATAAAAATAAAGAACTTAGCCCATCTTTATTTCCGGTACAATATTTAGAGGGACGAGTAGATGTTACGGAGTATTTTGAAGGCTTTTTAATTAATGTAGAGGATAATTACGCAAATGCTATTAAAGAACAACAAAATGAAATATTAATTGATAATTTAATGTTATTATGGGTTCAAATCTTAACTTGTTACATTAAACAGAAGAAGTGGGAATACGAACAAGAATTTAGAGTAATGAAACCTGCAAATGTTCTTAAGGCTGATTATATGAGAGCAAACCCATCAGCAATTTATATTGGTTATAAATGCAAAGACGAACATATAGTCCGATTGGTTAATATTGCTTTTACTTTAAATATTCCAATTTATAAAATGGAATTAAATCCAACCTCAGAAGACTTTGAACTTGTACCAAAAATAATTTCTTTATAAAACGCAAAGCGTGGATCAAGTATTTTCCTAATACTATGATTTACAAATAAACTTAGGGAATAGGTATGAATGTTTTAAGATATTAAACTTACCTTTCTTGAATAAATTTTGCTCATCTAAATCTTTTTACACAAATTTTACACATAACTAGTAAAAAACCTTATAAACTCAATAACTATCAAACTATATCGACCCCGACCACCAGTATCAAAAAATTTAGTTTCCTTTTGTACTAAGTATCCATTTAGACTAATGATTCTATTATCTAAATGGATATTAACTTCTGTTTTCCTTCTATTTCATAAACTTTTTTGATGCTCAAAACAATAAATTTTTCCTTGGAACTTCTTATTAGATAAACAGAAGGCTTTTACTTTAGCAGATACTGGTTTCTGACAGACTATACATTTAGTTTCCTTTTCTTTTTTATCAGTGATGTTCTTTTTTTCTTTGATAATATCTATATGCTGCTTTCTAATTGCAGCGTCTGTAATATTAGCATTCAAAAGTGAATTGTATATCGTCTCAATCTCATTTTTTAGAAAAATCGGCTTTTTGTATTGTAATTTAAGAACAGCCACCTTTCTATTAATAAAATGAGTTAATTCAACGTCATAAATTACCAATTCATTAGAATGAATCTTTCTCAATTCTTCCTCAATTTTAAAAGTGCATCTCTTTGTAAAGGAAACCAATGAAATAAAGTATTGCTGGTATTTATCTTCTATAAAATTTTTGAGAGCTTGAATATGACCATAATTCTGCATTAAAGGATTCCTCATTTTAAACTTACCATTGATTAACCAAGTTTTTTTATTTTTGCCTCCATAAATAGTGCCTTGATAATTCTTTGTTTCAATTACGAATAAACCATAAGGGGTTATGATGATGTGGTCAATTTGGGAATATCCCGTTGATGATTTAGGATTTTTAATTAGTAAATCACTTAAGTACATATAATCTTTAGATAGTTGGGATAGTTGAATATCGATTTTGTATTCTCCAAGTTCACCTTTTCTAACTGCAGTTCGGTTGTCCTTTATTTTTGTTGTCGCGTTGTTTGTCTTTTTTACAGGGATTGGAGTTTCTTTCATATTATTATTAATGTTGTCTTTCTTATTTTTAAATAGAAAATCTAAAAACATGATTTGCCTCTTTCCTATGGGAAATATTTCATTATACTTTAATATCGACTTACATGGACGAACTTGAATAGAGGTATGCTTAATAAGGAAATCCAGTATTTTTGACTATTAATTTATTTCACTAGTGTCGCATAAATAAGTTCTGAATTTTCAGTTTTGTATTTTCTATATTTTTAAGAAAAAATAAAAACACCAAAACTAAGGTAGTAAACATCCATTTTTTTACTATA
>NZ_JVDT01000046.1 GCF_001076885.1 Bacillus sp. 522_BSPC | reverse complement strand
GTATTCCTTCTTTTATTTCCTTTTCATCCAATCCCCCAAAACCTAGTAAAAAAGGATATCTGTCTTTTTTCTCTGTATAATAAGATTCCGTTGTATAAATTTTAATCCCTATTCTTTCTGCTTCTTCAAGAAATCTATCTTCTTTATTTGGAATACGGATAAGTAAATGTAAACCAGCCTTCTCCCCAATTACTTGCACTTGCTCTCCCATATATTCCTTTATGCATTGGACTAAGAACACATATTTTCTTTCATATACCTTGCGCATTCGCTTAATATGGCGTTCAAAATCTCCGTTATGAATAAAGCTTGCCAATGCCTGCTGTAAAAGTGGAGAGCTTGCTTGTGAATCAGGCCTCCTTTTTTCTTTCCATTTTTCAAGCAACACGTCTGGTAAAATCATATAGCTT
>NZ_JVDT01000045.1 GCF_001076885.1 Bacillus sp. 522_BSPC | reverse complement strand
TTGGTCGTTATCACTGTCAAAAAACCGATGTGGATATTTATGGACCAAGGCAAATTTTCGATCCATTCAGAGGAAATAATATAATGTTCTCTATCAACTTCGGTACTTTCAATTGTTCCTGGACTATTTTCACTCAAACTGTTTAAGAAATTTGTTTGCTCCATTATTTTTGATGAATCATCTGTTTTCAAATAATGGACAAGTTCATCATTGTTATCTACAACAAAAAAATTCGAGTCACTACTGGCAGTTAAAAAAGATAAGCCTTCAAAAAACGTAGACTTCTCTATTTCTAGTAAAATAAATCCACTTGACTCATAGTTATTTTCTACGTTTCTTAAAACCCTACCAATTACCATCGAACTTGAATTATAGGAAAAATCAGTAAGTGTCCGATTATTCCACCAGACAATACTATCCGCTTCTTTTAATTTTTTATAAATTTGATTGCGTTGTTGTATAGTAAGATATGTATTGGACCGTTTATAGAGCTGTTTAGGTAAGTCATGCCCGGAGGAATATAGAACAAAGGAAGTTATATAGGTCTTATTTTGTGTAATGGCAGATATAACGGAGTTCACTTCTCTTATATTTTTCTTATAACCATAGTCATCGATATCCGTGTCATTTAGCACTCTCTGTATTTCTGAATTAATCGTAATAACATTCATAATATCCTTCAGATCAATATATAGTCTTTGGATATAATGGTCTCCCATTTGTAAAGCGGAGGACACCTGTTCTTCCGCTCGTTCCCCTAGTTTCACTACGGAAATATGATAAATTACAAAGCCAAGGATTACCATTGGAAGCAATGTCAGCAATAAATTTAAAGAGAAAAACTTTCCACTAATCGTTCGTTGATTCAAAAGTTCCATTAATCTAACTTTTTCCATCCCCCTATCCTCCAAACCATTAATGAAAGCGCTTAATTAATATTTTAAATTAATTTTACTTGAATAAAAGAAAGGCTGCAAGGTGATTATTTACTAACTAGCTAAATAACTAGTTCTTCTTTTATTACAATTAAGAGTACTTCAACTAACCTAGCAAAATTCATACAATATACAATTACAATAATATTATTATCAAATAATTATTGCTACGCTTTCCATCCTTCAATATATGATTTATTGTCTTCCAACTCATGATTTGACTGGAAATTCTTCGGGTTATTCCCATAACCAACCTTTTTGGACCCCTTTTTCCGAAAATAGTGATATAATAGTTAATGACAGTAATATATTTTTTAAAAAAGGAAGTTATTTAGTTAGCAAAATTGGGTAATAAGTTTTATAGAAAGGTCTGGAGGTGTTCGTAGAAATTGATTCAATTTAATGAAGTAACTAAAACGTTTCAAGATGGATTTAAAGCACTTAAAAACATTTCATTTCAGGTGAACGAAGGGGAATTGCTTGTTCTCATTGGACCAAGTGGTTCTGGTAAAACAACTACTATGAGGATGATCAATCGACTCATAGAACCTTCGAGTGGTACGATTACCATCGAAGAAAAAGATATCTCCACTGAGGATCCAGTAAAGCTCCGCAGAACTATTGGCTATGTCATCCAGCAAATAGGTTTGTTACCCCATATGACGATTAAAGAAAACGTCTCACTCGTTCCACGACTTCAAAAATGGAAAAAAGAACAATACGTGGACAAAATCAATGAATTAATGAAAATGGTTGGACTAGATCCAGAAATTTTCGGTGATCGCTATCCTTCTGAATTAAGCGGCGGACAGCAACAAAGAATTGGTGTTATCAGAGCACTTGCTGCTGAACCGAAAATAATTCTGATGGATGAACCATTCAGCGCCTTGGACCCTATCAGTCGAGAGCAGCTTCAAGATGAATTAGTTCGCCTGCAACAGGAAATTCAAAAAACGATTGTATTCGTTACGCATGATATGGATGAGGCACTCAAAATAGCGGACCGCATTTGTATCATGAAAGACGGCGAAATCGTGCAAATCGATAGTCCAGAAAACATTTTACGGAGACCGGCTAATGAATTTGTTCGAAGCTTTATTGGCGAAGACCGATTACAAGAAAATATTTCCTTACCACCATTAAAAAAGTTAATGATTTCACCTGTTACGGCAAGCAAATCCCGTGGTCTAGCGGAATCATTAAAATTAATGAGAAGAAAACGGGTAGATAGTCTTGTCGTGTTAGACAATACAAATACCTTTCTCGGAATAGTATCTGTTTGGGATGTGCAAAAGCATTACAATGAAGAAGAATTAACCTTAAAAGATATTATCGATACCAATGTACCAACACTTAAAATCGAGGATCCAACAGAAATGGCTTTTCAGCTTGTTAGTGAATCCACTTACGGCTTTGTTCCAGTAACTGATGAGCAATCCAAAATTGTCGGGATTGTCAATCGTGCAAGCCTTGTTGAGTACATTGCCGATAAAATCGGCGAATAAAAAAAGGAGGTATGACCCATTCCTAATATCATCACAGAGACATTAGATGTTTTTATCAACCGTTGGCCAACAATATGGAACTTAATTTTAGAGCATATGTATCTTTCTCTTCTATCCATCGCAATCGCAATATTAATATCTGTTCCCCTTGGAATCTATCTAACCCGCCATCGCAAAATAGCTGATTCCATCATTGGAATTGCAGGTGTATTCCAAACAATACCGAGTCTTGCATTACTGGTATTTTTAGTACCATTCATAGGCACTGGTAAACTTCCAGCAATTATCGCATTAACAGTGTATGGTTTATTGCCGATTTTACGTAATACATATTTAGGCATTGTTGGGGTAGAACGATCTGCAATAGAAGCTGGTGTCGGCATGGGCATGACCAATCGCCAAGTGCTTTGGATGGTTGAATTACCATTATCCTTAAGAGTCATCATGGGAGGAATCCGGACCGCAACTGTCTTAATTATTGGTGTGGCAACGATTGCTGGACTAATTGGAGCAGGCGGACTAGGTGATTTAATCTTCCGTGGATTACAAACATACAATACTGGTCTTATCCTTGCTGGGGCTATTCCTTCCGCTCTCTTGGCGATTATATTTGATTATTTATTGAAGCTTTTAGAAGCTGATGTAACGCCTAAAGGGCTTCATCATAATAAAAAAGCAAATAAAAATAAAAGCCGCATTAGAATATGGATTATAGCCGGATTAATCGTAATTCTCCCATTATCTACTGTCATTGCAAATTTCAGCAGTGGTAAAAGTGGAAAAGACACCATCACCATTACTGGTAAAAATTTCACTGAACAAGAAATTATGGTTTACATCATGGGGCATTTGATAGAAGAACATACAGATTTACAAGTAAACTATGAATCTTTTCTTGGCGGGACAGCTCCAGCATTTGAAGGAGTAAACACCGGCAATTATGATATGTACATGGAATATACAGGAACAGGGTTACTCAGCATTTTAAAGGAAGATATGGTTAGTGATCCTGACGAAGCCTATGACATTGTAAAGAAGAAATTTAAAGAAGACTACAATTTAGTTTGGCTAGAACCATTCGGTTTTAACAATACCTATACGTTAACTCTCCGCAAAGAAGATGCGGAAAAGTATAATATAAAAACGATTTCGGACTTGAAAAAGATGGCACCAGAACTTACCTTAGGATCTGAACCAGAATTCCTTGAAAGAGAGGATGGTTATCCTGGTCTCATTGATACTTATGGAATCGAATTTAAAAATACACAAGCCATGGACTCTGGCATTATGTATAGTGCCATTAAAAACGGAGATGTCGATGTAATTGATGCATTTTCAACAGATGGTCGCATCCCTGCATTTGATTTACAGGTTCTAGAAGATGATCAAAACTTCTTCCCTCCATACTACGCCACACCAGTAATTAGAGCGGAAACATTAGAAAAGCATCCAGAATTAGAAGAAGTATTAGCTATGCTTGTCGGAAAGATTGATAATGAAAAAATGCAAGAACTAAATGCCCGTGTAGATATTGATAAAGAGCAATATGAAGATGTTGCGGTAGATTTTCTGAAAGAGGAAGGGCTAATTGAATAATTTGCAAGCTTAAAATGGGAGGGTTATAGATTTATTCTATAACCCTCTATTTTACATTTAGAATATAAAGAGTCATATAATAATCTTCCCCTACTTTTTTCTATATATTGAGCTATATCCAAATTATTCTTTACGACAATTTAAAAGGCCAGATTCCCCCTTTTAGTCGAAAAACATCTACTAAAAAAGGAAAATCCGACTCAAAAAATTACTAACGAAATAAATTAAGAATAATCAACAACCCTCCAGCTAAAGGAGTAGCAACCATGGCAGTTCGCAATAATACGGTTGGAGCTTTATTGGTAAATTTAGCCCCTATATATGATCCTATCATTGTCCCTAATGTAACTTGTAAAAACAACGGAATACTAAAATTCCCTGTTTGCATAAATCCTCCGACTGCTGAAAATGCAATAGGAACGATTACAAGCATTGTCGTTCCAACGGATTGACGCAAAGAGAAACCAAGAAATACAAGCAACGCCAGTTGAATAAATGGCGTAGAACCAATACCAAAGATTCCAGAAAGCAATCCGGTTCCTATTCCAGAGCAAACAGTAATAATCATATATTTATTTTTAGACAACTGTTTCTCTCTCTGTATTTCGTTAGTGGAAAAACGTCTGGTCCTAATCCAAACCAATAGTGCTGAAAGAATAAGCATTCCGCCAGTCATCCATACTAGTGAACCTTCTTCTATATTAGATGAAATCATCGTACCTATATATGCTCCAATCCCACCAGATAACCCCATATATATCCCTGTCTTGATCTGAACATTTCCTTCACGAAAGTGACTTATCGACCCTGATAATGTACTGCAAAACATAGAAGCCAGTGATACACCTAATGCAGTGTGAATAGGGACATCGAAGACAACAACTAACAAAGAGATGATAAATCCGGATCCGCCAGTTCCACTAAAACCTAGGATTAATCCCATAAGCAACATTGTAGTAAAAATCATAATATGATTCTTCCCTTTCCTAAAAAAGGATTTTAATCAAAAAATCAATTTTTTATTTATTCAGCAAGTGTATTAGCATAGACCTTTGATAGTTCATCAATAACCTGACATGTACACAAAATCCCATTAAAGAAATTTTCTACTCCAATATTCTCATTTGGAGAATGATTTGCTTCATCATAATTAGCATAAGGTACTACAACAGATGGAACACCCAATATTTGGGTCCAAACATAATCTGGAAGACTACCTCCAAGACTCGGCTGTAAAACTGGACTTTGTTGATAGGATTTCTCCACCGCTTGTTTCACGATTTGAACTACTTTTAATTCTGGAGAAGTTCGTGATGGTTTCATGGAACCATGTCTTTTTACTTCCACATCTGGAGCATGTTTTGCTACATGCAATTTAATTTTTTCATAGATATCATCTGGATCTTGATCTACAACAAGTCGAGTATCCATTTTTACCGTGGCTGTAGCAGGAATAATTGTTTTAGATCCTTCACCGCCATAACCGCTATGGAATCCAGCAATATTAAAGGTCGGCTCCAGTGTTAATTTCCGATAATATTCTTCACCAGTCATGTCAAAACCTTTATAACCAATTTGATTCTTTAAATCATCGGCATCGAAAGGTAAAGTTGCGATTAACTCTAATTCCTTTTCAGTAGGTTTACGTAGATCGTCATAAAACCCTTCTATCAATACTTTTCCATCTTTATCTTTCATGGTATTTAGAAGCTCCACTAATTTCCAAGCTGGATTAGGAACAATATTCCCTTTATTTCCAGAGTGATTATCCCATTCAGCACCTTTGGCAGTTAGTTCTACATAAAGCATTCCTCTAACACCTAATAAGACAACGGGTGCTCCACTTTCATGCATCGGACCATCTGAAGTATAGACTAAATCTGCTTTTAGTAATTCTCTATGTTCTTCTACAAATTTCGCTAAGTTAGGACTTCCGCTTTCTTCTTCCCCTTCAATCACAATTTTTACATTGATAGGTAGTTCTCCTACTACTTCTTGATAGGTTTTCAATGCCAACAATTGGGCCATAAATTGACCTTTATTGTCTCCTGCTCCTCGGCAGTAGATTTTCCCGTCTATGATGGTTGGCTCAAATGGGGGCGTATTCCAGCCATCAGAAAGTTCAGCTGGCTGAACATCATAATGTCCATATATTAATAGAGTAAAATTATCAGGATTATTTATTATTTCTCCGTAAACAACAGGATGTCCATCAGTAGGGATTACTGTTGTTTTAGTACCTATTTCTTCCATGACATTTTTTACTAAAAGACAACATTCTTCTATTCCTATGTTTTGTGCACTAATACTTTTTTGTCTTAATATTGTGAATAAAGATTCTAAATATGCCTCTTTATTTTTATCAACTGATGCTTTCATTTCCGATAAACTCATTTTCTTCACTCTCCCATTTTTATAATGTTAGTTATGTTTAATACTACGTTAAATCCTTACATTCATTAGCTATTATATAAATGACACTCTACTAACCTACCATTAACATTATTTGGTTTTGGTTCAACTGTTTTACATAATTCAGTTGCAAAGGGACATCTTGGATGAAATCTACAGCCTGACGGAAGATTAATAGGATTTGGTGCTTCATCATCTAGGGAAACCATCATTCCATCTTCTTTGGGCTGAGGATTAGGCACTGCCGCAAGGAGTGCTTGCGAATATGGATGAAGAGGATTTTTTATCATCTCTTCCGTGTCTCCAAATTCTACAATTCTTCCCAAATACATAATAGCAGTCTTATCGCATACATATCTGATTAAAGACAAATCATGAGAAATGTAAATACTTGCCAAATTCAACTCTTTCACAAGGTTTTTAAAAAGATTTAACACACCTGCTCTTATCGAAACATCAAGCATCGAGACAGGTTCATCTGCAACTAGAAATAACGGTTCTATTACTAGTGCACGTGCAATAGCAACGCGTTGACGCTGACCACCACTTAATTGATGAGGATATCGATCAATATATTTATCTGCAGGTCTTAATCCCACCATTGTTAATACTTCTAACATTCTATTTAATCTAGCTTGCTTCCCTTTAACACCATGTATCTTTAAAGACTCTTCTAATGTCTGTTTAATCGAAAATCGAGGATTCAACGTTTCATATGGGTCCTGAAATACCATTTGTGCCTGTTTTCTAAACGTTTTATTATCTCTAGCTTTTAAATCCTTCAGACTTCTCCCATTAAAGATAATATCACCGGATGTTGGTTCTTCTAACTTTACCATCGTTTTAGCCAAGGTAGATTTCCCACATCCAGATTCACCAGCAAGTCCAATTGTTTCTCCTTCATGAATTCTTAACGTAATGCCATCAACAGCTTTTACTATCTTTTTGGGAGCATTTTTCTTCCACTTACTAAAAGACTTTAGTTGAACCGGAAAATGGACTTCTAAATTATTTAATTGATAAACTACTTTTCTAGAATCAGCATCTGGAGAAATTTCATTCTTTGAAATTTCTTTTATCGATTTACTTTCTACTAGACTATCCATATTGTTCAACTCCTTTGTAAGCATTTAGCCAAGTTTCATACTTTTGCGCTTCTTTTCTCATTGATTCCACTTGATCAGTATGGTGACAAGCTACAACATGCCCCTCTGTAATTTCTTTATTATCAGGCTGACTTGTTTGACAAATATATGTCGCAAACGGACATCTATCGGCAAACCTGCATCCTTTTGGTGGATCGATTAAATCCGGTGGATATCCAGGGATTGATATTAAATCAAATTTTTCTCCTTTTATATCAGGAAAGGCATTTTTTAATCCCATTGTATACGGATGATAAGGATTTCCGAAAACTACCTCAACACTACCGGATTCAACAACTTTACCTGCATACATTACGACAACCTTTTGACAGGTTTCTGCTACAACAGATATATCATGCGTTACCATAATCATTGAACTATTTAATTGCTTTTGCAAATCTCTTATTCTTCTTAGTATTTGAGCTTGAACAACCACGTCAAGAGCGGTTGTAGGTTCATCTGCAACAATAACAGCTGGATTTAAAGCTAAAGCCATTGCAATAATTGCACGTTGTCTCATTCCTCCACTGAATTGGTGTGGATAATCCAAAAGTCTTGTTTTTTCAATACCTACAAGTGCAAATAATTCCTCTGCTCTTTCCCATGCTTCTTTTTTCGAAATAGAAGAATGGTTTAGTATAGCTTCTGTTATTTGATTCCCTACACGATAAACAGGATCAAGTGCATTCATAGCACTTTGAGAGACAATTGAAATATCTTTCCAACGTACTTTTCTCATGTCTGATAACGACAAAGTAAGCAAGTTATTACCATCAAAAATTATTTCTCCCGTTGAGTATGCTCCCCTAGGTAACAATCTCATAATTGATTTTATAATCGTTGTTTTTCCACAACCAGATTCACCCACTAATCCGAGATTTTCACCACGTTCAAGTACAAAGTTAACTTCATCTACTGCTTTAACCGGACCCTCGATTGATTTATAAAAGGTACTCAAATTTTTAATTTCTAGTAAAGTATTTGTCATCTTCTCAACCTCGGATTCAAGATTTCCTCTAGTGATCTACTTACAAAAAATCCTGACATTACTAAAAGAGTAATAGCCATACCAGGAGGAATAACCCACCACCAAGCTTTGGTTATAGCATGAGCTACGTATGCATCAAAAAGAATTTTCCCCCAGCTAATCAGTAATGGATCACCATAACCTAAAAAACTTATACTGGCTTCTGTTACAATAGCTGAACCCATCGCTAATGAACCAAATACTAGAGCTAGCGGAATTATATTAGGTGCTATATGCCTAAAAATAATCCGAAAAGGTCCAGCTCCATTTAATTTTGCTGCTTGAATGAAGGTTCTTTGTTTTACTGAAAGCACTTCAGATCTGATAACCCTTGTCGTCGTTCTCCATGAAATCAATACAATTGCTATGATAATATTCCATATACTAGGACCAAGTACGGCAACCATTATCATCGCAAATGGTAAAAAAGGAATGCCATAGACAATATCTGTCATTCTCATTAACAAATCATCAATCTTCCCACCAAAGTAACCAGCAATAAGTGCAACAGTAGTTCCAATAACGGTTACCATTAATGCACATGTGAATCCTACAAATAACGCAACTCGAGTTCCAGCTATAACTTGGCTAAAGACATCACGGCCCATTTTTGTGGTTCCAAGTATATGTTCTGAAGAAGGGGGAGTCATATTCAACAGCTGACCATCATCAGAATAATTTTGTGTTTGTGGATCATGTGTAATTATATAAGGTGCAAATATTGCTAATAAGATGAAGAAGAGCAAAAGGATAATACCTATTAAGCCTAATTTGTCACGTAATAGGGCTCTCATTAGTTTCTTTCCACTCATCATTTATTCCTCCCTTCCTTATTTATAGCTAACTCTTGGATCTAAATATCCATATAATACATCTGCAATAAGATTAAGAATTGTTACAATTACTCCCATTAAAAAGAATGTTGCTTGTGCAACTGGGTAATCATTCCGCTGGATAGAATCGACAATAAGTCTTCCTATTCCAGGCCAATTAAAGACTACTTCCAATAATACTTGACCGCCAATTGCAAAGCCTACAAGTAATGCAATTTCCGTAACAACCGGAAGTAAAGCATTCCTTACAGCATGTTTAAACATAATAGCGCCCTCGGTTAAACCTTTCGCTCTACTTAATTCAATAAAATCTTCTTCCATTATTTCTATCATAGAACTTCTCATGACTAACATAGGACTTGCAACATAATACAGAGCACCAACTGCTGATGGAAGTAACAAATGATGGAAGAAATCTAGATTAAAATATGTTTGAAAAAAACTACTTGTATCTTTACCAGGCTCATACATTCCCCCTATCGGAAACCAGTTTAATTTATGGGATAAGAAAGCTAATGCT
The DNA here is from genome assembly GCF_001076885.1 of Bacillus sp. 522_BSPC. GTDB lineage: Bacteria > Bacillota > Bacilli > Bacillales > Cytobacillaceae > Niallia > Niallia hominis. The sequence goes on along the minus strand of NZ_JVDT01000045.1, from coordinate 20,269 downwards.
ACCATTCCAATCCAAAAAATAGGTGCGCTTCGAAAGAATAGAGCCACCGATACAACAATTGCTTCAAACTTTGTTCCCCTATACCAAGCTGTTAATGCTCCGAATATAATTGCTAGAACTAATGCAATAAGGATGGTAAACCCCATTAAGAATATAGTAGGAACTAAATAATGATTGATTAAACTCATAACAGGCTCTCTTGAACTAAATGATATTCCAAAATCCCCTTGTACAAAATTAAGTAGGTATAGCCAGTATTGTTCATACAAAGGTTTATCAAGCCCGAATTGTTGAAGTACTGCCTCTCTTGCTTCCATAGGCAGTGCAGCATCTACAAACATTGTAGTCGGGTCACCTGGAAGTACTCTGAACATAAAAAATAATATGGTTAGCAATATGTAAAGAGTTAAAACTGCTTGGAGCAATCTTTTTCCTATAAAAGCTAGAATATTTGGCACAGTCATTTCTCCCCTTTCTCTAAGTTCATAAGAAGAGGGAAGTGAACTTACTCAATTCCCTCTTGTTCAATTACTCTACCTCTTTAACAATTCCATTCGATTTATCTTGATCCGTTTTCCCTTCAGGATAGTATATCTTTCCATTTTCATCCCACTCGTAGCCTGCTTCTTTCAAAGCATTTACAGCTGCATCAAAATCATAATCGTAACCTTTCAATCCGTCACTAAACCAATATTCATTCGCTGGACTAATTAATGCTGTCGCCGTTTCTCCATATCCTTCTAATATTTCATTCACAATTCTTTCTTTCGGAATGGTATAAGTAAGAGCTTGACGTACAGCTTTATCATCAAACGGCATTCTTCTTATATTGTAATTAATATGGTATAAACCAATATCTTTTACAGATATTACCTCTACTTGATCATTTTCTTTTAAATCTTCTACTTGAGTTGGTTCTATCCACCAACCACCAATATCAGCTTGTCCTTGAGCTACTGCAGCAACCATTGTTTCCGTGTTAGAGTATGGAATACTTAAAATCCCATCCACTTTTGCTGGAGTAAAATATTCTTTATTAGTATCAAGCTTCATTTCTTGATCTCGTTTCCAGTAATCCAGTTTAAAAGGACCACTACCAACAATATCTAAATTTTGATTTTCTAAAACACCTTGAGCTCCTTTTTCATCTAATAATGGTTTCCAATAATGTTCAGGGAATATATACATTTGCGCTAAAGTATTACTAATAAATGGTGAGTATTCTTCTGTTAAATTAAATCGAACAGTTAAATCATCGATTACTTCAACGGATTCAATTGGTTTAACCATCCCCATAAAGTAAGGAGACTCCACTTCCTTTACTAAATCAAATGAGAATTTAACATCATTTGCTGTAACAGGTTTCCCATCATGGAATTTCATATCTGAACGAAGTTTAACTTCATACGTTTTACCGTCGCCATTCTTATCTGTAATAGATTCAGCTGCCCAATTTTTTGGCTCTCCTGTTTCCGAAATTCTTACTAAACTATCATATATTAAACGAGTTACTTGGAAATCATGAGAGTTTGTTGAGCTTAATGGGTTTAAGGAGTTTATATCACTTGGATAACCCCATCTTACATATTTTTGTTCGCCAGTTGGCTCAATTGCCATGAACGTCCAAAAACTATTTAATCCCTCTCCGACCATATATTTTACATTTGTAAAATTAGCTTTGTTGTAAGGCATAATTTGATCTCTATATGCAACTGGTGCATATGGAATATCCTCTAAAAATAGCTCTTGTGCTTCTTTAACTATTTCTTTTCGTTGTGCTGGATCTGTTACTTTTCGTTGTTCTTCCGCTAACTTGTCATACTTTGGATTATCATATCCAGCAACATTATATCCACCTATTCCACTTTGAGAAGAATCTAACGTTGCATAAATAAAATGATCGGGATCTATTCGCTCAGCTCGACCAGCCCACGATAGAGTAAAAGAATCATATTCTTTCTTTTGAATTCCAACCTCTGATAAACGATTCCATTCTAAAGGGGTTACTTTCACATCAAACCCTAATTTTTTCCATTCTTCTGCTGTCATTAAACCAAATTCATATCTAACTGCATCGTAATCTGGCGTTGTAACATACATTTCAATTTCTCTAACTTTTCGATCCTCCGGTAAATTTTCAGTAACGGGCAATTTTAATCCTTCGTCAGTATCTGATTCTTTACTTACAGACATTGAACAACCAGAAAGGATTAACACGAATAATAGTGCGAATATTAATGATTTTTTATACAAAATTAGATCCCCCTTTATTTGATGTGTATTCTGTATACAGTGAACGGTATACAACATTAACTAGTCCCTATTTTATTTTTTAATCAGAATATTGTCAATATTATTTTTATAAAATTTATATTCTTTTCCTTATATAAATATTTAAATTCCTCTTTCAAAATCTTCTCTTAAAGAATTCATGAGAAGATTTGTAAAAAAAATAGTAAAATTACAATAGAAAGTTCACATAACAATCGGATGATTTATTGACAGGGTTAGTCAATTATAAAGAAAGACAACATAGTAATAAATCTTTACAAAAAAATAGAACCACCTAATGTGGTTCAAATAAAATCAGACATCCCTCTTATTTGATCATTTAAGAGATGCTTTTCTATTAAATTTACTGCTATTTTTGAATCTCTTGATTTTATCCCTTCTAAAATTTCAACATGCTCCTCATAAATTTCATAATTAAAAGAAGATTTATGATTGATATTTGCTCTATAAATCAACAATAAAGATGTGACATGATTTAATAAGTGAATTAAATGTTCATTCAGACAGCTCTCTCTCAAAGCAGAGTGAAACTTTGTATTTAAATCAAGTACTTTTAAATGATCTCTTTCCTCAATTGCAAGTTTAAGAGTATCTAATATTTGTTCCATTTTATTAATATTCTCTTCAGTAATTGTATCAACAACCATTTTTACAACTTCTTTTTCCAATAACAATCTACATTGATATAGCTTCAGAAAATCCTCTTTATCAATATTGACAACCCTCATACCATTTTCATCTTGTACGATCAATCTTTCCTTTTCTAATTGTCGTAAGGCTTCTCTTAATGGTGTTCTACTTATTTTATATTGTTCTGCTAATTTAGACATGTTTAACTTTTCACCAGGTGAAATTTGACCACTTAATATAAGTTCTTTAAACTTTGTATAAACCTGCTGGTAAATAGGTTGTGCATGTTTTATTTCCATTTATCCCTCGTTTCCATATTGTATTCTGTATACAGAAAACAATATAATAAAGTTAGATGTAAAGAACAAGCTAATAATTCTATTAATTAGCTTAATTTATAGAATTATTATATCTTGATAGATAACGATATTTCAAGATATAACTTATTACAGAACAAAAGGACAGACAATCTTATCTGTCCCTTTGCTCTATTTACTTCGAAACTCCATATCTACTACTCAATTCATTTCCCAAATAGGTAGCTAGTCGAAGCATTCCATATATGCCAGCTTCTTTTTCAGCATCGGCATTGTAGTTTGTATTTGTATTGATATCATACGTATAGATCGTACCGTTATGATCTTTCATGAATTCAATCCCGGCAACTAGGATTCCTTGTGAAGCTAAGAATTGTTCATATTTTTCGATGATTGGCTCATTGAAACCTTGCTGGATAGTAAAATTCGGTTTTTCTTCCACTTGTTCACCGACAGGGCAGAATAGATCATCGATTTGGCATGCATCTGCTGGACAAAGCTCAAATCCTCCTGCTGTATCTACCTTCACTGCGTAAACAAATTTCCCACCAACAAATTCACATCTTGTAATGGATTGATCTGGTGTTTCGATATACTGTTGAATTAAGGTAATACCATCGACTGGTTCTTCAAATTCCGGTCCTTCCACATATGACTCAAGTTCATTTATGGAATGGAATAAGCGAACACCCAAGCCTTTTCCTGCCCGATTATGCTTTGTAATAAAAGAAGGGTTGCCAAGCTGTTTTGCTGCGGCAATAATATGATCTTTACCAGTTGCCACCAACGTTCTCGGAGTTGTAATTCCATGCTTTTGTAAGGCAGCATATTGAGCTGCTTTACTCACCTCTAACTTTAAAGCGCTACTGCCATTTACTACCGTTCTTCCATGAGATTCTAGCCATTCCAATACAGCCGATGTATATTCAGCAGCATAACGGTGACCCCGAGTATGCGAAGAAGCACTCATCCTACTATAGAAAATCCCTTCCGGCGGCTCTTGGAGTAAATCGAAACTACCTTCTGATAAGTCCCATTCCTCATACGGCAAATTTAATTCATCTAGTCTTTTTGTTAAATGGACCGTCCACTCACTATTTTCATGAATAACGTATATTTTACTCATCACCCAGTCACTTCTCTTTCTTTTCTTAATGTCTCAACTAATGGCATAACTTTTTCGGAAAAGTTTTTCATTTCCTCAAGCTGTGGAGAAAATTGCAAAAGCAATAAATCAACTCCGACTTCCTCATAATCTAGGATTTTTTTCGCTATTTGTTCAGGTGTTCCGATTAAATTAGGACGGAGTCCACGATTGGAAACAGAGTAGTCATATAACTTTATTTGTTGTTCTAGTTGAGATTTATTAACGAAATCATCGAAGCCAGCATAAGCTGATGACTCTTTTACATCGGTAATTCTCTCTATCTCTTTTTGCGCTTCCTCTTCTGTATCACGGCAAACAACATAAGCAGCCATTCCAAAAGAAGAAAATGGCGTGTTTCCATATTGCTGTCTTTCTTCCTGCATTCCTTTTATTTTTACCGCAATTTCTCCCACTGTTCCACCATGCATCACATAGGCATCACAATTTTTGGCAATAATCTCTTTCCCTTTTGGACTTTCTCCACCTGCATACAGGATTGGATTAGGTTTTTGAATCGGCTTTGGTGATAATTTTGTATTTGAAATCTCATAGTATTTTCCTTTATAGCTAAAGGTTTCTTCTGACCATAAACCCTTTAAAATATCAATAAATTCTTGTGTTCTTTCATAGCGATCATCATGCTCTGTGAAGATGCCACCATATTGTTTCGCTTCCTGCTCCCACCATGCGGAAACAATATTTAACGTAAATCTCCCATTACTAATATGATCGATGTTTGCAGCCATTTTTGCTGCAACAGCTGGATTATGAAAACCTGGTCTGATTGCAGTCATAATTTCTATTTTTTCGGTAACAGCAGCTAAAGCCGCAGCTGTTGACCATGCTTCTAGAGAATCTTTTTCAGGGCCTTTAATATCGTTTAAATATAATTCAGCTATTAAAGTGGTATCGTAGCCCCATTTCTCCCCACTTTGAATTACTTCTTTTGCATATTCAAACGTCGGCGGCATTTTTTCATTTTCTACATTTCTTAGCCATCCCCCAAAAAATAGGTAGCCAAAATCCATATTTCATGCTCATTACCCCTTTTCCGATATAGCCTAAAAGAAGCTACCATCGCAAATAAAACGAATTGTTTAGAATATTAAAAATGTTATTATATTTCTTACTAGAATGCAATATTTATATAACAAATCCGATATACTTAGTACGTGCGATTAAGTACATATATTTTTGTAAGCACTATTTTATTACGATTCAATCTTTTTTATTACAATCATGTATTTTTTTTGTAAATTTTCGTTATATCTATGCGTTGTTTGATAAAATAATATCTAAATCCGTATATCAGAAGAGGTGATACTTTGTTTAGAAAAATCATGAGGAAAATACAGCAATTTTCGGGCAGCTACAGTAAAAGCCGTCGTCATAAAAGATATAGCAGTAGTGACCGAAGAGGTTATCACAAACACAAAAGCTACAGCAGCTCTGACTATAGAAAACGCAATCCATACGGTGGGAGCCATTATTATAAGCGCCGGAAGCATAGTAGTAGTTAATACTAAAAAATCTTGTACTCAGATGTACAAGATTTTTTAGTTTATACATTTTTTATTTTTTAAAGCTTCCCTCACACTTTTTAAATCATTTTCAATTTTATCCCCATTCGTATAAGGTTCAGAAATGCCTAACAATTTTTTAAGAAGCTTTACTGTTGCAGGATGCAAAGTTAATTCCTCAAGCCATGTCCGTTTTTTGCTTTTCTTCCCTTTAAACTCGGAATACAATAAAAACAAAAGTATTTGACCAAAATCATAGTAATCATCTTGACGATAATTGCTCATTTCTTTCTCCTCATCTTCCACTTGCTTAGCAAGACCAAAGTCAATTAAATACACTATACCTTCGCTAACAAGAACATTTGGTGGTCTAATATCTAAATGAAAGATTTTGTGTTGATGAAGATAGTTAATAATAGAGAGAAGTTGAGTCATCAGTTCTAGCGCTTCTATTTCTGTGAACTTTTGATTTTGAAAAAATAATAAATCTTCTATATTATCTCCCTCTACATATTCCATCACATAATAATGTTGAGTTCCTATTTTAAATTCCTCGATTAGAGCTGGGACCGCGGGATGCTCTATTTTTCTCAATAATGCTGCTTCATCCTTAAATCGTTCACACTCGCGCTGTTTTTTCCCTTTGCTTGGCCGCAATTGTTTCACTACATATTTCTTTCCTGAGCGATTATCTGTGCACAAGTAAATCATCCCATATGCACCAAAGCCAAGACATTTTTCGACTTCGTATATGTTTAAGGAAGTTCTATTTTTTAGTGGTTTATCAAAGATCCAACGAGTTACATAACTCCATTTCAATATGGTTTACCCCTTCTGTTTAAATGTTCTACATTTCATTTTAACAAAAATAGTCCAAAAAAAGCACCAATCTATTAAAACTGGCGCTTCTATTACTATTTATCTAGCAAAACGATGATTTCCAATTGTAACCGTTACTTCTCGTGTTAAAATCCAGTCACTTTTTGCTGTTTTTGGATTAAAGAAATAAAGAGAACCATTTCCTTGGCTGCCTAATGCAATGGCTTCATTCACGGCTCTTTTTGACTCTACATCAGCAGCTTTATTTATTTCCCCATTTTGAACTGGAGTAAATGCATAATAGCCATTTGATTTTTCATAAATGACATTACGAATCGTATTTGGAAATTCGTTGCTTTTCACACGATTCAGAACAACAACTGCCACTGCAACCTTCCCAGCATAAGGTTCCCCAACTGCCTCCGCACGTACCAATCGTGCCATTAAATCTTTATCAGCCGGTGAGACTGTTGCATTTGGTAGAATCATATTTTGACCTGTAATTAACGGTTTATTATTATTAGCCTTCATTAAATCACTGACAGGAATCCCAAATCCTGTAGCTACTTTCCAATAGGTGTCTCCAGATTGAATCGTCCGATTCGTTGCTGCCTCTGCTTCTTCTATTAATGTAAAAGCTGAAAAAGATAACACTATTCCAGCGGCTACTATTAGCTTCTTTAGTGTCTTCAAATTCTATTACCTCCTAGTAGTTGTTTCTGTGTCTACTACTAAGCTATCAGATGTAATATTTCTATTCATCGTCCAAAAAGTGGTAATAGAGAGATTGCTAGGTGAAAGCTTTGCTAGATAAGGATTGAGATTTTTGATGGAATTGTTAACCAATTGAATTAGTTAGCTAGGGATTTCCTTAGGAGGGGAATTTAGGTAGGAATGTTACGGTTTTTTATTTGGTAGTAATAATCGAGAGGGATTAGAAGTCAACAATAGTAATTCAGCAATCTTACTTACATTATCTGTGTTTCATTCACTCTAACTTTCCATTCTATTCTTAACATTAGAATGGTCATTAATGTTTTGTTTTTCACCTAGCCTAACTATTCAAAAGCATTTAATAAAAAAAGACCAGCATAGCCGATCTCCAATAACTGAGCTTAACATGATAGAAGGCGATTCCTTCCTCCTTACATCTCCTCAATACACAATCGAATCCCTCTAACCAAATCAGCATGAGACATACTTGGTATTTTCCCATGCTGAATTGCAAGTTCATGGGAAGCCGGAATATGAATAAATCCAGATTTCACATTAAGTTGATTTTTCTTAATATGATATAACATTCTATACATAACATGATTACAAAGATAGGTACCTGCTGTGTTGGAAATATCAGCCGGCAAACCATTTTTTGTAAGTGATTGTACCATTTTGCGAATAGGAAGTGTACTGAAGATTGCATCAGGTCCTTCTTCGATTATTTTTTCATCAACTGGCTGATTACCATTGTTGTCTTTGGCTCCATCATTACAGTTAATCCCTATTCGTTCTGGCGTAATTTTAAATCGTCCACCGGATAATCCTAATGAAATGACGGCATCTGGTGTAACCGAATTAAAATGATCTAAAATTTCATTACCAGATTTAGAGAAATCAACCGAAAGAATTTTACCAACTATTAAGTAATCATTTATCATTGTTCCATCCAATTCTTCTACAATTTGCTTGGTAGGATTAATGGGAAAATCTAAAAATGGTTCAAATCCAGTTAGTAGTAGTTTTTTCATATTCCTGCACCTCATTTAGTCTTATTGGTCTTTTTCTATATATTGCACGCTTTTTCTTATTAACTCGATGATTCACTCGGATATTATCTTGAATCATCGTTTCAATAATAGCTGTAAGAAAAAGCTTTTGTGCTTTTATACAAGCTTCTAATGTTTTATCATACACTGTTTCGTCTGCTGCTTCTGATATAATATCAGCTGCTATCCAATCTGGAAATCTAGACACGGCACTGGTCGCAGAAGCATTAGCTTCTACATTCCAGACGTAAAAAATCAAATCCTCATGCAATTGAAGGGGGAAAATATCAGGAATCCAATTATGACCATATTTTTTGTATCGATTTAGCCAATAATGGTTCTTTTTTTGAATATCCGTTCCTACAATTTTCTGTTGAATACTTTTTATAATATTCTTCAAATTCTCAACATGGAGGGAACTATTATTTAACTGACGACCTATTCCGTATATTAGGGCATTCGGGATAAAGTATGAAACCGGAAATCTTGGAGGACTATTATATCCTGCAAATGGCTGTACCCACTCATGTGAAGGGATTCCATGTCCATCAACGATTACATCTGGTGCCCATTTTTTCATCACTGCTGGAATAACATCAGCCTCTCCAAACTCTGTTTCCTGGTAAAGGACATCACGATATTCCAATCCCACTGCATTATAGCGGGCAGCATGATGTTTCCATTCCGGATTATCTTTTGTCATTTTTCTATGTAATTCTCTCCCATCAGGATTTGCCATAGGAAGTACGACAAGATTAACCTTTTGTAACACATCCGTTTTTATTTCCTGAATTAACTCCAAAATAGCAGGTGTGCTGGACACTTCATTCGCATGATGTCCTGCTTCAATAAAGATAGTAGGTTTATAGATGGATAGTTTTATGGAAGAATGAAACTCTTCCTTCATTGGAGCAGTAACCTCTAGTATTTGCAACGGATTCCCTTTATAAGAAACAGCAGGATACCATTCCCGTATCTGTTCTGATTGTCTGTGCTTATAAATTTTATTTACTTTAATAGCAACCTTTTTACGCTTGTTCGTCTTTACATCTACTAGGTAAGCAAATCTAGCATCACCATTCTTCGTAAAATCAATTTTTTCTGTTAGCCACCTATCTTTACTCTTTGATTGCCACCTGTAGGCAATTATTTCGGCAAAGGGAGTCGCAGCTTTTACTGCCTTCACAAAAGGGTGGACACCTCCAGGGGCAGTATAACCCTTCCCAACCGTTTCTTCCCCTTTTAGCATAAAGTAATCTAATGTATTAAAATAGATATCTTCATGCAATGCCTCCATAGAGGAGATTCGTTCTTCATTCAGAAAAAGCTTTCTTTCTTCTTCACTCATCGTTGCATAAACATCTATTCGATCAAATAATGGTTTGGAAAATCCTTGGCCTTCTTCTATATTGCCAATCTCTTTAAATAGTAACTCCATCACTTCATGTTGGTAATAAAAATAAAAAGATTCTCTGTCGGTCATATGTAACTTTTCATAAAGGCATTTGTCATTTTCTCTAATCCGTAGCAATCCTGTTGTAGGGAAAACTTTCTTACCCTTATCTATATAGGGAGATTCACGAACAGGAACGGTCAGCTTTTCACGTACGATTATTTGCTGCTCTCTATTATATGCTGTCAAACAATAGGTAGAAGGAGGACTTTCTACTAGAGAAAAATGAATATTTTCCTCTAAAATTCCTATCTCTCTTTCTATTAATAAATCAACTGGATATAACTCTTGAATCCATCTAATTGGTAATTCTACTCCTGCTAATAAATCTTTTTCACATTCAATCATTATGTGGCTAATATTGTCAGCATGTTGCTTTAATAGTGGCAGAATCTCTTCCTCAATCCAGAAAAATCCAGGTTTGAAAGCAGAACGAACTTTTACATGGTTGGTGTCGAATATTTCTTCTACTTGTTCTTTCACTTGTTTTCGAACCTCTGTTGGTTCCGATAGAAAGATTTCAATCATAAGATCTTTTCTCCCTTGATAAATGCTTGCTTGTTGCTGACATAGCTCTATCATTCTTTGTACTTCCCCTTTATCCTCCCATCTTAGATGAAACATCACCTCTTCCTTCATTGCCTTATTATTATCTTCCAGCTCTTGTTCCCATGATAGATAGGATCCCCCTTCAGAATAGTGCTTGCTACTACTGAAAAAATTCACCATTTTTGGAAGAATCGCAGATTTTCCTTTAAACTGAAGTATTTGAGTGTTCGGCAAAAAAACAATTTCCTCTTCTCTCTTACTATCAATAAATTCAATCGTAATTCCGTCCTTGCAAATACTGTCAGTCAGAGGGAAATGAAGCTCTGTAGACATCATGCCGATTCTAGCAGCTAAATAACATGCCTCCCTTATAAGATTGCTAGTACAAGGTTGTAAGAAACGAAAACCAACCTTTGTTTCCTTTGCAGGCGCTGCTTCTTTAACCTTCGTAAAACCAATTCCATCCCAAAAATCAGATAAAGACTGAATAGGATAATATTCAGTTTCTTTTTCTATAGAAGTGACAGGAATGGGTAGATGCATTCTCTTTCCATCTATTGCATATGCAAAAAATTCATTTTCCTGAAAGCCGACTTTATAAACTGGTCCATCTAAATTTTCACCTGGCCAATAATGTGCAAAATAGCGAATCAGCTTATCCAAATCCTTTCCATTATTATAGGTGAATACTAGATTTCCACTTGCATCAATTTGACATGCCGTTTCTACGTCATTTTTTTCAAAATAAATTCTCCAATCATACTTTGTTGATTCTTTAAAAAAATCAAAAGAAAGAGCTGTTGTTTCAAAGCCTAGTCTTCCACAAAAATCGATTAGTGCTATTGGAATAAAATCTTCTTTTAAGCAAATACAAACATTTACCCCATCAGGAACTCCATCATTATTATTGTCTGCAAGTAATCCGCCTATCTTCCATAAAGAATTTAGATCCCTCATATCATCCCAACCTTATAATTTTAAATTTGGATCCAATTTATCTCGAAGCCAATCTCCAAGTAGATTAAAACCAAATACTGTCAACATAATAGCAATACCTGGGAAAGTCGACGTCCACCATGCAGATGCTATATAATTTCTACTATCCGCCAACATTCCACCCCATGATGGAATTGTAGGGTCTACCCCAAGCCCTAAAAAAGTTAAGGACGCTTCTAAAAGTATGAATTCAGCTATATACAAGGTGCCGAGTACTAATATAGAGGAAATAATATTAGGGAAAATATGTCGCCTAATAATAGAAAAATTAGTGCCTCCTACAGCTTTGGCAGCTTGAACATATTCTAGCTCTTTAAGCGTGATTACTTGACCTCTGATTAATCGAGCGAATCCCACCCAATAGGTTAAGCCAAGAATAAGCACAATATTCCAAATACCTGTTCCTAATACACTCATAATAACAATTGCGAATAAAATAAAAGGAAATGCAAGCTGAACATCAGCCACACGCATAATAATATCATCAAGCCATTTTCCGAAATAACCAGATACCAATCCTAATACCGTTCCAATAACTAGCGCTATAAGGACTCCAAAAAAGCCAACTGTTAAAGAGATTTTTGCCCCATAAATAATTCTACTAAAGAGATCTCTTCCCAATTGATCTGCACCTAGAAAAAAACTTGATTCTCCTGATTCATCAATCCATGAAGGAGGAGCTAATCTAGCTGTCAAACTTGCTTCTCCAGGATCCATTGGTGCAATTAATGGGGCAAAAAAAGCACACATGACACTTATCAGTACAAGCAATAAACCGATCATTCCCCCTAAATTATTTTTCAGAAACACCAAAAACTTCATTATTTTTGACTGTTTCTTTTTTTCAATCTCACTAGAAAGAATGGTAGATTCAGCTTTTTCTACTAAAGGTTCCATCATTTTGCACTCCCTCCTGCTTTAATCCTAGGATCAAAAAAGCTGTAACTTAAGTCGACAATTAAATTTACTATTACCATTAATAAAGCCAAGACAATAACGCCACCTTGAATTACAGGGTAATCCCGTTGATTAATGGCATCCACAATTAGTCTCCCAACTCCAGGCCATGAATAAACTAATTCAATGATAACCGTTCCACCTAACAAGGAGCCAAATTGTAATCCAAGAAAAGTAATGGTTGGTATTAGTGCATTTCTGAAAGCATGCAATAGTATAACTCTCCATTCCGCTATTCCCTTGGATCTCGCTGTTGAGACATACTGTTGATTAAGTGTTTCAAGCATCGAGGATCTTACTAGTCTAGCTAACACTCCAGATAAAATTAATCCAAGTGTAAAAGAAGGAAGAATTAAGTATTCAAACCCTTCATACCCCGAAGAAGGAAACCATTTTAGATTGACAGCAAATATAATCATTAACATAATACCTAACCAAAAGTTGGGAAAAGAAACCCCTAATAAGGAAAAAACACGACCTGAAAAATCGATAAATGTTCCTCTCTTTAAAGCAGAGAGGATTCCAATTGGGAAGGCAATTAATATCGCTACCACAATTCCTCCTAAAGCTAAAATAACTGTTGCTCCCATTCTATCTTCAATCATGTGACTTACTGATTGGCCTGAATGAAAGGAAGTTCCTAAATCAAACGTTATGATACCTTTTAAAAATATCCAATATTGGACATATAAAGGTTCATCTAGCCCAAGACTTTTCTTTATTTGTTCAATCGCTTCATTAGTTGGTTCTCCAGCCTGAAACATTACAGCAACCGGATCTCCCGTTAACCGAATAGAGAAAAAGACTAATAAAGAAATCGCAAAAATAACAAATAAAGTATGCAATAATCTCCTCAGAATATATTGTATCAATGCGGATCCCACCTAATTATTAATTTTAAGATAAAGGATAGTATGAACCATACTATCCTTTAGGTCTCTTTCTTTATTCAACAGTGACATTTTCTAAAAACATACGGTCATCATGTGGTGGTTGGAAATTCTTCACTCTATTATTCACAGCATATAAATCAACTGTAGAATATAATGGAATTTCAGGAGTAAGTTCATAAATTCTTTCTGTTAACTCCATGAAAATCTTTTCACGTTCCTCTTGATCAACAGTGGTTCTTTCAGCAGTTAACAATTCTTCTACCTTATCATCTTTAAAAGTAGGGTTGTAATATTCACCTTCGTGATACATTAAGTAAGCAGTATTATCAAAATCTAATGTCCATCCGCCCCAGCCTTGTTGCCACATATGACCAGCGTTACCCTGAGGGACTAATTCTGTTCCTAATGTATTACTATCTACACTATTAATATTTGCTTTTAATCCAACCTGTTCTAAAAAGAAAGCTACGGCTTGAGCAATTTCTTTAAACGTTGCATCTGTTCCAGAAATATAGAAATCTAATTCTGTTCCCTCTGCAACACCCGCTTCCTTAAGAAGTTCTTTCGCCTTTTCAGGATCATATGGATAAGGTTCTAAATCCGGATTATTCCCAAATGATAACTCACTTTGGAACGAAGCAATCGGTTTTCCATATCCACTTAATATCTCATCAATTAACGCTTGTTTATCTATCGCATAATTAATAGCTTGTCTCACTCGAACATCATCTGTAGGTTTTTCGTTAAGGTCAAAGCGAATGGCATTAGCAGTTGGTGTTCCGACTTCTATTAGATTCAAAAATGAACTATCTTTCACTGTTTCAGCTTGGCTAACTTCCACTTTTTTCATAATATCAATTTTTCCTGTTTGCAATTCAGCAAGTCGCGTAGCAGACTCTGGTATTATTCTAAAAGTTACTTTATCCAACTTTGGAAGCTCTGCTTGCCAATAATCAGGATTTTTCTCAAGTACAACTTTATTATTTGATTCGTATTCTGTTAACTTAAACGGACCTGTTCCAACAGGATTATTATTGAAAAATTCATCGCCCTTTTCTTCAATATATTTAGGCGGTACGATTACTGCTCCATAGCCTGCTAGTTTTGTGATAATTACAGGATCCTTCGTTTTCATAATGAAATTTACTGTATAGTCATCCACAACTTCTACATGATCTATTGATGTATAATTAGCTTGTTGCGGTCCCTTTGCACCTTCCTCACCAAGTAAGCGATCAAAAGTAAACTTAACAGCATCAGCATTAAATGGCTCTCCATCGTGAAAGACAACTCCTTCACGCAATTTAAATTGTAATGTATTGTCATCAATATATTCCCACTCAGTTGCTAATCCTGGTTGAATCTCTAAATCTACTGTTCTCGTAACAAGCCCTTCATAAACAGAGGTCATTACCGTACTCCAATCTAAACGAAACGTATCAATTGGATCCCAGTTTTGAGGTTCTGTAGCTACCCCAATTACAATCTCATTACCTCTGTCTGTAACAGGATTTTCCTCACTTGAATTATCATCACTTTTACTTGATGATGACGAATTTGAACTACATGCAGCCAATAATAATATACCTATTACTACAATAGATATAAATTTAAAACTAATTGTTTTTCTCATTTTTTGTCCCCCATTTTCCTAGTTATTGATTTCTACTATTAGCTAATTTTTTCACTCAGTTCTTTATTGTAAAGATGACATGCTACCAATCTTCCATCTGAAAATTCCTGTAATTTCGGGGTAACCGATTTACATACTTCCATACACTCATTACATCTAGTATGAAAGCTACATCCTGCAGGTGGATTAGAAGGACTTGGTACATCCCCTTGTAAAATAATCCTTTCCCGTTTTTTCAAAGGATTTGGAACCGGTAACGCTGATAATAATGCCTTAGCATATGGATGTAACGGATCATTATATAGGCTCTGTTTATCCGAAATTTCAACCATCTTTCCTAAATACATAACCCCTATTCTGTCACAAAAATGTTTCACGACACTTAAATCATGGGAAATGAACATATAGGTCAATCCCAGTTCTTTCTGTAAATCCTTTAGCAAATTAAGAACTTGAGATTGGATAGAAACATCTAAAGCAGAGACTGGTTCGTCCGCCACAATTAGCTTAGGATCTGTTGCCAGTGCACGCGCTATTCCTATTCTTTGTCGTTGTCCCCCACTAAATTCATGGGGATAGCGATCAATCTGACTAGCTGTTAACCCTACTTGATCCATTAGTTTCAGTACTTTTTTCCTTCTCTCTTGCTTATCATATAAAGAAAAATTGATTAGTGGCTCCTCTATGATTTCTCCAACTTTCAAGCGTGGGTTTAAGGAAGCAAAAGGATCTTGAAAAATTATCTGTAAATCTTTGCGCAGTAATCTCATCTTTTCTTTATTAAGCATTGCAATATTTTTCCCTTGAAAATAAACTTCGCCATTTGTAGGTTCTAAAAGGCGAATAATCGATCTACCTGTCGTACTTTTCCCGCAACCCGATTCTCCAACTATCCCAAGTGTCTCTCCTTTATAAACTTGAAAGGAAACATCATCAACAGCTTTCACTTGTTTGCCTTCTTTTTTTCCAAATAATCCTTCTTTAATGGGAAAATATTTTTTTAAATTCCTTACTTCAAGTAAAACTTCATTTGTCATCAGCAAGCACTCCTTCCATTACGTATGCTTGATCATATAACCAACACTTACATGTTGATTTCTCATTAATTGAAAAAGTAGGAGGCTCCTTTTTGCACCTTTCATGGACCATAGAACATCTTGGTGCAAATCTACAACCTTCTGGCATATTCCCCGGGGAAGGTACTACCCCTGGAATGGAGGATAAGTATTCCCGTTCATTTTCGATGTCCGGTATAGCTTCTAATAATCCCTTTGTATACGGATGTTTAGGATTTTGAAAAAGCTCTACTACATTTGATTCCTCAACCACTTCTCCTGCGTACATGACAATGACAGTGTCACACATTTCCGCAACTACTCCTAAATCATGGGTGATAAGAATAATGGACATATCTAGCTCTGTTTGTATTTTTTTCATTAATTCCAGAATTTGTGCTTGTATCGTTACATCTAAAGCAGTCGTTGGTTCGTCTGCAACAAGTATGTCTGGATTACAAGATAATGCAATTGCAATCATCACCCGTTGTCGCATTCCACCAGATAATTGATGTGGGTATTCATGGAGTACTTCCGTTGGTCGAGGAATCCCTACTAGCTCTAACATATGTAAGGCTCGTTCATATGCTTGTTTTTTCGTTATAGTTTGGTGATTTCGAATAAGTTCTACTATTTGATAACCAATTGTATAAACAGGATTGAGAGAGGTCATCGGTTCTTGGAAGATCATTGCAATATCTTTCCCTCTAAATTTCCTCCACTCTTTCTTTTTAAGTTTTGTTAAGTCTCTTTGTTTTAAATTGATTATTCCACCTTTATAGCTTACATTAGGAGGCAATAAGCCCATCAAGGCGAGAGATGTCATACTTTTTCCACATCCTGATTCACCAACAATTCCGAGGGTTGTCCCTTTTTTTAACGAAAAAGAGACATTATTTACAATGTTGATATAGCTTCCACCCGCCGTTACGCCCACTTCCAAATCTCTTACAGTTAACACTTCTTCTGTCAAAAAATCAGCCCCTCTATATTCAAAATATCAGAAAACAACTAATTGAAAAATCTGATAATCTTAAATTTTTTGAATTTTTAAAGTAAAAAATATTCTGAATGATAAAGTTTGTCATTTTGTTGGAATTGGTAATCATTTTCCATAATAAATGTTCAAGTTCTGAAATTTGGAATTTAAGTTCCGAATATTTATTATGAGTTTCATTCTAGCATGTTAAATTTAATTGTAAAATGTTTTGTTAGATCTTCTGACAATATTTTTACATTTTGTTGTATAATAAATCATTACAGTGGATAATTATTCCATATACTAGATTCAGAATATATTTAATTTTTCCTTCTTTACTGTGGCACGCCTACTTTATATCCTAGTTTTACAGAGATTGCATTTGCCCCTTCTCTTACCTTTTGAATAAAAAGATCAAGCTTCTCTTCTTGAAAACGCACTTCTGGACCAGCAATACTAATTCCAGCAATAATTTTTCCTTCATGATCAAAAATTGGAGCTGATACGGATACTGTATAATTTTCAAGCTCTGATTTACTAACTGTATAACCGTTTTTGCAGGTTTCTTCTAATTGATAGCGAAGTTCATTCTTGTTTGTAATAGTTCCTTCACCAATCGGCTCCAAAATAACTTCTTCTAAATACTTTTCCTTCTCTTCTTCAGGTAGATAAGCTAATATAATGCGAGAACATGCCCCAGCATATAAAGGCGATCTTCTACCTATAGCTGTATATAATCGAACGGGATGATTCGTATCCAATTTCTCAATATAAATTGCTTCTTTTCCATCTTGTATAATGAGATTAACCGCTTCATCCACCTCATCACGTAGATTTCGCATAATAGGCAAGGCAACTTGGCGAATATCAAGTCTGTCTGCAACCAATTGACCAAATTGCAAGAATAATAGCCCTAGTGAATACTTTCCTTCTTCATCCTTTTCTAGAAAACCCATATCTTCTAAAGAACCAAGCATACGATGCACTGATGTCTTAGGTACCCCTGATAAGGAAATAATTTCATTAAAAGATAGTTTTGGGTAAGTAATAAAAAGGGTGAGTATATCTTTTGATTTAATTACCGTTTTATTTTTATTTTGCATCCTTTACCTCTCCTAGTTGAAACGATTTTCATTTATTTTCATTTTTAAAAAAATATCTAGCTCTCTCATTCCTTTTTCCTTTTGAATGATTAGGTATTCTGCTTCTTGTAGGGTACTTTCTTGAAAACTAATTTTTTCTCCTGGCTTTATTTGTGCTATTAAAGATAAATCCGCGGAAACTACTTGCGCAATTTTTGGATAGCCACCTGTTGTCTGTCGATCTGCAACAAGAATTATGGGATTGCCGTCAGGGGGAAGTTGAATGGTTCCGAACGTTACCGCTTCAGAAAGCAGCTCACATTTCTCGTTTAGTTTCACTTCCGGCCCATTTATTCGATACCCCATACGATCAGACTGTGGAGTCACAGTATATTTTCCAGTATAAAAATTCATCTGACTGTTAGTAGAGCACATCGAAAAATGATTTCCAGCTAAAATTCGTATTCTGTATTCATTAGAAAATGTAATAAATTTATGGAAATCTACAAACCAGTTGGTTGAAGTAAATGCATTTAATGCTTTGTTGTTCTGGAGTTTAATGATAAGTTTCTCAGAAAGATGAGATATCGAATTAATCTCAATCCTATCCCCTGCTTTTAAGGGCCTGCCTTTATAACCACCCATACGAGCACGTAAATAGGTGCTCTTACTATTTAGCATCTCAGGAACAGTGAATCCCCCGGCAACACAAAGGTAGGCACGGCATCCAGACTTTATTTTTCCAAAATTTAGCACACTTCCTTTTTTCACTAAAACAGGACGCCATAATGGAACACTCTTCCCCTCTATTGCTGGGGATAGATCTCCTCCGGTAATAGCAATAAGCATATCATTTTCAAATAAAAGTGTAGGACCTAACAAAGTAATTTCTAAGCCAGCTTCTTCTTCTTTATTACCGACAATTAAATTACCAATTCTAAGAGAATAGCTATCCATTGCCCCGCTAACGATCACGCCATGCTTCTGGAAGCCATGTCTCCCCAAATCTTGGATACTTGAAAGCATGCCCGAATTAAGTACGGTAATTGTCATGCTTTTTCCTCCTTCTGGAAAAGGAATTCCTCTTCTGATATAGGAAAAAATTTCACAATGTCTCCAGCTTGAAGTAAACTTGGAGGATTTTTATTGGACAAGAATAGTTGCAAGGGAGTTTTACCAATGAGTTGCCATCCTCCAGGTGTAGCAATAGGATATACCCCTGTTTGTACTCCAGCAATTCCTACTGACCCAGCAGGAATCAATTGTCTTGGAGTAGAACGCCTTGGTGTCGCAATCTTTTCTGACATTCCTCCTAGAAAAGGAAATCCTGGTGCAAAACCTATCATATGGACAAAGTATTCTCCACTAGAATGAAGGGCTATAACTTGATCAACAGTAAGATTATTATATCTTGCCACAAATTCTAAGTCAGGACCGTATTCTCCACCATAACATACTGGAATCTCCACTTTTCGATTGGTGGTCATTTCTGCTTCTTCAAGATGATTTACAATCTCTTCCATTCGCGATTTCACGATAAGAAAAGGAGACAAAGATTGGTTGGTTGTTTTTCTATAAGATTCATAAATTAAATAAGGATGATAATAAACCGTTACATTTGTATATGCTGGAACACATTCAATAAATCCTGGAAAAGCATGATTTTCTAAATAGTTAGTTATCATTTGCACTTTTTGATGAATACCCGAGTCAATGCAATTACCAAAACGAACAACAATTGCTGAATCGCCAAAAGATTCTATTATTACATTATGTTGTATTCTAGATGCATCAAGCAGTTAAACCACCTCTTTCTACTTCTAAATTCAGTTACAACTACACTTGTTTTCGATTCCCGAAATTCAGAAGTTAAGTTCCGCTTTTTAATTATAAATAATCTTAGCATGCCCTCTTCCAAAAAAATACTATATTGTCAGATTAACTTACACATCTTTTATGAGTGTCTCTCTCATTTTTATGGGGCTTATTGTATATTCATCCTTAACTTGATTTTTTTTATTGAAAAATATGTACAAGAATGCATAATATTATTAATAATGAAGAAGGAAGAATTAGTTTATTTCTTATATAGTTTTTTCAAATGAAGAATAGGGAGAAATAAAAATGCTCATTCGAAATGTCCAACCATCGGATTTACCACCATTATTAGAAATAGAAAATATC
>NZ_JVDT01000044.1 GCF_001076885.1 Bacillus sp. 522_BSPC | reverse complement strand
AAACAAACACGAACTTTTATATAATATAATTACATTATAGTTCGTGTTTATTGTTGGTTGAAATATTTAGTCCCAGCCTCATCCTCATTATAATTATAAATACCAAACGAATGATAGAGAGTAACTATGGACGTTTCGAGTACTCACATTATGGGTCAGTGAGCTGTGAACCTGCATAACACTTGTGTCATGGAACGTGAAACCCCTGTAGCCAATCAACATCTGTATGAGAGAGTACCATAACCATATAAATAAACAGTAGACAAAATCTCTAATTACAAGGGTTTTGCCTACAGTATGAGTTGTTTTTACTTCGACTATTTTTATAATAGGGAATAAAATATTTGTTGTTCTAAAGTTTTTTCTAATGAATCCGTTATCTCTTTGAAAAAAACATAATAAATATTATCATCAATGTTTCTCTTAAATAAAGCTCCTTTCTCATAGTGGTTATTTATGGATGAGGTGCTCTGTAAAAAATCAATGAATCGCAGACTTAGAAAATTTCCCGCCATGAGCCTCCTGTGTATCCATAATCGTAATAAAAGCATTTGGGTCGATTTCTTGGACGATACTTCGGAATTTAGCTACTTCTAATCGTGTAAATACTACATACAATACTTCCTTCTCTTGATCCAAATAGCCGCCTTTTCCTTTAAGCTTTGTTACCCCTCTGCCCAAACGATCAGAAAGGGCTTGTGCAATTTCTTCATATTCATCAGAGATAACCATTGCAGCTTTTGTATCATCAAAGCCTTGGATAACAGAGTCAATCGCTTTACTCGCAATATAATAGGTAAGGATGGAGAACATCGCTTGTTCCCAGCCTAATACGAACCCTGCCCAGGAGAAAATAAAGACATTTATAAACATCACAAATTCTCCGACGGAAAACGGGATTCTTTTAGTGAGGAGGATTCCAAGTATTTCTGTGCCATCTAACGCACCAGAATTTCTAATGACAATCCCTACACCAGCCCCAAGCAATAATCCACCAAAAACTGTTGCAAGTAGTGGCTGTGTAGTTATTGGCTCAAAATGTTCGAGCAAAAATTCAATAATAGCGAGCATTATAATCGAATAAAGGGAAGAAATACAAAAGTTCTTCCCAATGTATTTATAGCCCGCATATAAAAAAGGGAGATTGAGAATGAACACTAGGACTCCAAAGCTTAGACCATAACTATATTTAAGAATTAAGGAAATCCCGATGACACCGCCATCAATAATCGTATTTGGAGCTAAGAATAAATCAATAGCGATTGCTGCAAAACCAGCCCCAATTGTGAGCATGAAGTATCGCATTATTAAATGTGAAGTAGTTTCTTTTTTATGCGTTTTTACCATGAAATAAAACACCTTTCACCTTATGAATAGTAAAGAACTTGTGGATTATATAGTACCACAAGAAGATTGTAGGGAAAAATTAGTGGAAGGAATTGTAGCAAAATATTGCATTATATAGGTTTGGACGCTAAAATACTACCTATAGTACATTTTAATTCTAGGTAGGTGAAAAAATGTTTAACAGAGAATTGGTAAAAGGGAGTACCTCCTTAATCCTGCTCCAGCTTTTAGCAGAAAAAGAAATGTATGGATATGAACTTGTTAAAGAGATGGAGAGGAGAAGCGACTACTCTTTACAGGTAAAAGAAGGGACCTTATATCCTGCCCTACATAAATTGGAGAAACAAGAATATGTAGAACCATTTTGGAAAGAATCAGAAAAAGGGCCAGCGAGAAAATATTATCGAATAACAGAGACAGGTCTTCAAATCTTGGAGCAAAAGACCACTGAATGGAAAAATTTTGTGCAAACCATAGATAAAGTGATCGGAAGAAAAGGGCTATGATTTATTCAAAAGATTCCTTTATGAAACAACTTCGAGAGTTATTAAAGAACCATAATCAATCAGAGGAGATATGCATGGAATATGAGCATCATCTCACTGATTTGCTAGAAGATATTCTATTAAGCGAGCAGTGCACGGTAAAAGAAGCAATCCTTATCGCGGTAGAAAAGTTAGGCACACCTCAAGAAATTGCTGCATTATATCAAGAAGAACTAACCATGACAGCAAAGAATACGCAATGGAATTTCTTTTTGGCAAATTTAATATTCTTTACAGGTGGGATTGGTTTAACGATTATTTACCATCACATTTCGAATCCAATCATTAGTAGATTATGGTTATTTCTTACTAGTATTCCATTCTTTCTTATTGTGCTCTATTTATTTTTTTGGCTCTTACTAGGGTATGAAGTCGGGAAGGAATTTGGACTTGGTGGTAAAAAATTATTAATGAAAACGTTTTGTATCTCGTTAATTCCGAATATTATGTTAATGTGCTCAGTTGTTTTCAACATTATTCCCATAACCTTTTTTGATCCATTACTTACACCTGAATTTATCTTGATTTGTATCGCATTTACGATTATTTTGTACCCAATATGTTTTCTCGCATTTCGCTTTGGAACAACGAAGTCTATTTAAGTTGTTCTTCTTTATTCTACCTAGAATTACTTTGTATAATGGTGTTATTTTTTTAAATAACTATATAGAATTTCTATGTAAAGGAGAAGATGGAAATGAATAAGAAAAATAGTTTTTATTTTATCGGATGTTTATTGCTTGCCATTTTTGCAGAAGTGACATTATTTACAGAGAAAATTGGTATTTCTCTTAGCTTTTTTGTTGTCGCTTATTATGTTTTTTATTTTTACATGACGAAAAAGGAGACTCATACACATCGAATCGTTGGAATTTATATTTTTATATGTATTTGGACTTTAACTTTGTCTTTCGTTTTCGTTGCAAATCCACCTTTTTATGCTGTTAATCTGTTGGTCATCTTTCTGTTAATAGGTGTACATACAATTCTAATCACAAGTCCATCTTTTCTTAGTTGGAGCAATGTTGAATTCCTTTGGTACATGCAAAAGAAATTTTCCTCCTTATTTAAATTTAGTAGGTATCTTTCAATACTTGTGCGAAAAAGGATAAAGGAATATGAGAATGAAAGGAATTATGCTATAGCAAAAAGAATATTATTAGGAATTGTTATCGTATTACCAATATTATTTGTCTTAATTTTTCTCTTAAGTTCATCAGACCAGTATTTTAGCATTTTGATTGAAAAAATGATTACACATCTTGTATCGTTTAATATAGATAAAATAAGTATTTTCCTCCGTATCCTCTTAGTATTTGTTTTTTTAGTACTATGGATAAAAACAATTAGCAAGAAGTCAGTTATAATTTTGAAAGATAAAAAGGAAATAAATAGGAGTTGGGAACAAGCGACCTTATTAACAATTTTAATTTCTATAAATGGATTGTATTTGTTTTATACAATATTTGAGTTTCAATATTTTTTTAATGATGTATTAATGAATGGTTTTACCTATGCAACTTATGCAAAAAGAGGATTTTTTGAGTTGATTATTGTAACGATTATTAATATCTCAATCACCTTATTAGTCAATAGATTTAGTAAAAGTAGAACCATCTTAATAAAAACTAGTTTATCCTTACTAATTATTTTCAGTTTTATAATTCTTTTATCTGCACATTTGCGATTAAGCTTATATGAACAGGCTTACGGCTACACATATTTACGATTGTTTTCCCATTCCTTTATTTTCCTATTAGCAGTGTTATTTGCTTTTACGATGATTAAGATTTGGATAGAAAAAATTCAGCTTATGCGCATTTTTTTGCTGCTTGCATTGTTATATTACTGTGGGCTTAATGTAATTGATGTGGATCGATTTATCGTTAGTAAAAATTTAGAGCGATTTGAAGAGACAAATTTAATCGATTTACAATATATTGAATCACTATCCCTTTCTACAGTTCCTGTTCTAATGAATTATTACGAAAGAAATCGAGAAATGAATAGCATAAAACATGTATTACTCGCAAAAAAAGAACTTCTTGAAAAAAGAGATGTAAAGTGGCAAAGCTATAACATGATGGAAGACCGAGCAAGAAAGTTGCTTGCATCAATGAACCTAGATGATGAAACGGCAGAAAATGAGAATGGAAAAAAGTATCGATTAGAAGAAAGCAAAAATGAAAAGAAATAAATGTATTATCCCCGTATCTTTTTTGCTTTTTCAAACGTTTAATATATAAACAGCCAAAGGAGGGATGAAAGGATGAGAGGGGAACTACCAGATATAAACGAACTGTATCGAAAACTCGACCTTTATTGTCAATATCTTTCGATGGACAAATGGGAACGGGAAGATTTAATCCAAGATTCTCTTTTAAAAGCGATAGAAAATTATAAAGAGCAAGATATTACACCGGCATTACTAAAAAAAATAGCCAGAAATAAGCGAATCGATAAGCAAAGAAAAAAGAAAGACCTAATTGGCATCCAAGCAAAAGAAATAGGAATAGAAAAAAATAGTTTAACTTCCATGATACTTGCTGAATATCTTGCTGAAAAGCTGACATTAAAACAAGGTATCGTATATATGCTTGTGGAAGGATTTCAATTTCGTTTGAAAGAGGTTGGCGAGCAACTAAATATGAGTGAGACTGCAGCTAAATCAGTTTTATTTCGGGCAAGAACTCAATTAAAAAAAGATGGCTCTTCTGGAAAACTTCATCTAGAAGAAAATAGAGATGCACTTAGTTACCTCTATTATGAAGTTTTAAAAAAGGAAGATCCAGCTATATTGTTTAACTTCATCTATAAGGAAAGCGTATTAGCGAAACAAGTGAAAAAATATCCGTCACATCATTCCATGCTTATGGCAGCTTAAACACTTTATTAAAATGGGAGCGAAAAAAATGAGCACGATTCCATATGTAATTGAACAATCATCAGGTGGAGAAAGATCCTATGACATCTATTCAAGATTATTGAAGGACAGAATTATCATGCTAGGCGATGAAATCAATGATGCTGTCGCCAATAATATTGTCGCACAATTGTTATTTCTCGCGGCCGAGGATCCAGATAAAGATATTTCCTTATATATAAATAGTCCAGGAGGATCAACTTCAGCTGGCTTTGCTATATTTGACACGATGCACTATATCAAACCAGATGTTCGTACGATTTGTACAGGAATGGCAGCCTCCTTTGGTGCGTTATTGCTCCTTGCTGGCGCGAAAGGAAAAAGATATGCCTTGCCGAATAGTGAAATTATGATTCATCAGCCATTAGGTGGTACAAAGGGGCAAGCAACAGAAATAGAAATTTCTGCCAGAAGAATAGTGAAGCTTAAAAGTCATATAAATCAGATTATTGCAGATAAAACAGGTCAGTCTATTGAAAAAATAGCACATGACACAGAAAGAGATTACTTTATGAGTGCAGAAGAAGCAAAAAGTTATGGGATTGTAGATGAAATCATTACCGCAAAATAAAAGAAACAGAGGCATCCTGCTAATTATAGGATGCCTATCTATGTGAATACCCTCTAGCACTAGCGTCTATCATCATTTCATGTATAATAGAAAAAGAAATAAAATATCAGCTCTGAAAGTAAAAGGTGACAAAATGGATATTGTAACAGTACAAATTGAAACTCCGTATGAAAAAAACCTCCTAAATGGTAATCCCTTATTATATAAAGACGCTATTGCATCTACCAACAGTCTAGAAGAAGGGCAAATAATCGAAGTCGTAACAAAAAGGAATAAGTTTATTGGCAGAGGATATTATGCCATTCAAAATAAAGGAATCGGCTGGATTTTATCGAGAGAGCAAAACATTCCTATTGATGCTTCATTTTTTAAAAGGAAATTGAAGAATGCGATTGATAGAAGAGTTTCCTATTTTAAAGATACAAATACTACAGCTTTTCGTATTTTTAATGGAGAAGGGGATGGAATTGGTGGATTCACTGTGGATTCTTATAACAAATATCTTTTAATACAATGGTACAGTATTGGAATTTATAAATACAAAAGCTGGATTGTAGAATCGTTACAGCAATTATTAGATGTGGACGGGATATACGAGAAAAAAAGATTTGATCAAAAAGGAACTTATTTAGAAGATGATGATTTTGTGAGCGGCAAAAGAGGGGAGTTTCCCATTACCGTATTAGAGAATGGTGTTAAATATGCGGTAAACTTAAACGAAGGAGCTATGACAGGGATCTTTTTAGACCAACGAGATGTGCGTAGAACCATTCGCGAAAAATATGCGCATGGTAAAAACGTTCTAAATACCTTCTCTTATACTGGTGCATTTTCCGTGGCCGCAGCAGTTGGTGGCAGTAAATCAACAACAAGTGTTGATTTAGCGAATCGCTCCAAACAAAAAACAGCAGATAACTTCTTACTAAATGAAATAGATTTAACGAGTCAAAACATTATAGTAGAAGATGTTTTTCATTATTTTAAGTATGCAGTAAAGAAACAGTTTTCCTTTGACATGGTCATTCTGGATCCACCAAGCTTTGCTCGTTCCAAAAAACATACTTTTCGAGCAGCAAAAGACTATACAAATTTACTTAAGGAAGCAATTGCGATTACTAATAATGATGGAATCATTGTCGCTTCCACTAATTGTGCTACTATTGATATGAAAAAATTCAAAAGCTTTATCGATGCAGCCTTTTCCCATCAAAAAGACAGATATCAAATTTTAGAGCAATTTGGCTTACCAAATGATTTTGCCAATATAAAAGATGTAAAAGAGAGTAATTATTTAAAAGTCGTTTTTATAAAAAAACGCAAATGATATTTTAGAATATTAATGTACTGGATAGGTACTGTTAAAAGGATTTTGCATAAAGATTGCAGAATCCTTTTTATTTAAATATAGGGTTTACGTAATCGTAAAACGTTTGTAATCTATTAAAGAAGGTAACTTTTTCTTTTATTCTATTTGAAAAAGTAATTTTTCAATAAATCATCGCTTACATAAAAAAGGAGAACGTGGAGAATGACAATTAAAGCAATTCTATTTGATTTAGATGACACGTTGTTATGGGATAAAAAAAGTGTGCAAGACGCTTTTTTAAAGACATGCAAGCTTGCAGAAGAAAAATTTAATATTTCTGCCGAACATTTAGAAGAAGCGGTTCGCAAAGAGGCAAGAGCTCTATATGAAGGATATGATACCTATGCTTTTACGAAAATGATTGGCATTAATCCATTCGAAGGACTGTGGGGAGAATTTCTTGAAGAGCATGCTTCATTTCCAAAAATGAGAGAGATTATTCCGATTTATCGAAAAGAGGCATGGACAAAAGGTTTGCTAGCATTAGGAATTGATGATCCGAAATTTGGAGAGAAATTAGCAGA